>CANHKH010000286.1 GCA_947460165.1 Comamonadaceae bacterium | reverse complement strand
TTGCAGCCTTCCGTGTGATCACGGCGCGCAACCCCGTGCACGCCGCCCTTTATTTGGTGCTGGCTTTTTTCCAGGCCTCGGCGCTGTGGCTGATGCTGCAGGCCGAGTTTTTGGCCATCACGCTGGTGCTGGTCTACGTGGGCGCGGTGATGGTGCTGTTCCTGTTCGTGGTGATGATGCTAGACATCAATCTGGACCACATGCGCAAAGGCTTTTGGAAGCACTTTCCGCTGGCCGCTGGTCTGGGCACCTTGGTGGCGCTGGAGATGGCCGCGGTGCTCATGGGTGGTTTTCGCATCACCGAGCAGTCAGCCGCAGCAGGCGCTGCGGCCGAGTTGTCCAACACCAAAGAGCTGGGCAAAGTGCTTTACACCCAGTACCTTTACCCCTTGCAGGCGGCAGCCGTGATTTTGCTGGTGGCCATCATTGCCGCCATTGCACTGACCCTGCGCGAGCGCAAAGACTCCAAGGCCATTGATGCGGCCGATCAAATTCGCGTCAAGCCCGGCGAGCGCGTGCGCTTGGTCAAAGTCAAACCCAGTGCCCAGCAAGCGGCGCCACCAGCGGCTGCGGCCGAGGAGTCCAAGCCATGATGATCACTTTGGGCCATTACCTGTCCTTGGGCGCCATGCTGTTTGCGCTGTCGGTCATAGGCATTTTTCTGAACCGCAAAAACCTCATCGTGTTGCTCATGGCCATTGAGCTGATGCTGCTGGCCGTGAACATGAACTTTGTGGCTTTTTCCTATTACCTGGGCGACATGGCCGGCCAGATTTTTGTGTTTTTCATCCTCACGGTGGCGGCGGCCGAGTCGGCCATTGGCCTGGCCATTTTGGTGCTCTTGTTCCGCAACAAGTCCAGCATCAATGTGGACGAGCTCAACACGCTGCAGGGCTGAGCCCGTTTGCACGCTAAGCGCTGACCCAGCCCCCCAGAGAACCTCCTGAGCCCAAGAAGATCAAGATGAGTCAAACCCTTTCTGCCTCCACCTTGCTGGCCGTGCCGCTGGCGCCGCTGGTCGGCTCGCTTTTGGCCGGTGTCTTTGGCACGGCCCTGGGCGGCAACCGCATGGGCCGCACCCTCAGCCACAGCCTGACCATCTTGGGTGTGTTGGTCGCCCTGGTCATCTCGGTGATGACCCTGCAAAGCGTGGTGGTCGATGGCGCCCGCTTCAATGAAACGCTCTACACCTGGATGGTGGTGGGCGGCCTGAAAATGGAGATTGGTTTTCTCATTGACGGCCTGAGCGCCATGATGATGGTGGTGGTCACCTTTGTCTCGCTGATGGTGCACATCTACACCATGGGCTACATGAAGGAAGACGCCGGCTACAACCGCTTTTTTGCCTACATCTCGCTGTTCACCTTCTCCATGCTCATGCTGGTGATGAGCAACAACATGCTGCAGCTGTTTTTTGGCTGGGAAGCGGTGGGCCTGGTGTCGTATTTGCTGATTGGCTTTTGGTTCAACAAGCCCACGGCCATTTTTGCCAACATGAAGGCCTTTTTGGTCAACCGTGTGGGCGACTTTGGCTTCATCATGGGCATTGGCCTGATCGCCGCTTATGCCGGCACGCTGAACTACACCGAAGCCTTTGCCAAGGCCGGCGAGTTGGGGGCCCTGGGCTTTCCGGGCACCGACTGGATGCTGGTGACGGTGATTTGTATTTGCCTTTTCATTGGCGCCATGGGCAAGTCGGCCCAGTTTCCGCTGCACGTGTGGCTGCCCGACTCCATGGAAGGCCCCACCCCCATCTCGGCCTTGATCCACGCGGCCACCATGGTGACTGCGGGCATCTTCATGGTGGCGCGCATGTCGCCGCTGTTTGAGCTGAGCCAGACGGCGCTGAACTTCATCATGGTGATTGGATCCATCACGGCGCTCTTCATGGGCTTTTTGGGCATCATCCAAAACGACATCAAGCGCGTGGTGGCTTATTCCACGCTCTCGCAGCTGGGCTACATGACGGTGGCCTTGGGCGCTTCGGCTTATTCGGTGGCGGTGTTCCACCTCATGACGCACGCCTTTTTCAAGGCGCTGCTTTTTCTGGCGGCCGGCTCGGTCATCATGGGCTTGCACCACAACCAAGACATTCGCTGGATGGGCGGCGTGCGCAAGTACATGCCCATCACCTGGATCACGGCCTTGCTGGGTTCTTTGGCGCTGATTGGCACGCCCTTGTTCTCGGGCTTTTACTCCAAAGACAGCATCATCGAGGCGGTGCACGCCAGCAACTTGCCCGCCACGGGGTTTGCCAATTTTGCGGTGCTGGCGGGCGTGTTTGTCACGGCGTTTTATTCCTTCCGCATGTACTTTTTGGTCTTCCATGGCAAAGAGCGCTATGACCAAAACCCCGACGCCCACCATGATGGTCACGACCACGGTCACCATGGCCATGACGCCAAACCGCACGAGTCGCCTTGGGTGGTCACCTTGCCGCTGGTGCTGCTGGCCATCCCGTCGGTGTTCGTGGGCTACTACACCCTGGGACCGCTGGTGCATGGCGACTTTTTCAAAGATGCTATTTTTGTCAACACCGCTTTGCACCCGGCCATGAAAACCATCAGCGAGGCTTTCCACGGCCCCCTGGCCATGGCCATGCACGGCTTGCAGACGGCGCCCTTTTGGCTGGCGCTGGCAGGGGTGGTGCTGTCTTGGTACTTTTACATGGTCAACCCAGCGCTGCCTGCGGCCATCAAGCGCGGCTGTGGCCCCATTTACACGCTGCTGGAGAACAAGTACTACATGGACTGGTTCAACGAACAGGTGCTGGCGCGCGGCGCCCGTGCTTTGGGCATGGGCCTGTGGAAAGTGGGCGACCAAGCCATCATTGACGGCGCGGTGGTCAATGGCTCCTGGAAGCTGGTGGGCTGGTTCTCCAGCGTGGTGCGGCGCTTGCAGTCGGGCTACATCTACCACTACGCCCTGGCCATGATCGTGGGTGTGTTCTTGCTGATGACGTACTTCGTCTGGCTCAACAAATAAAAGAAGAGGGACCACATGGGTTTGCTGAGCCTGGCGATCTGGACGCCAATTGTTTTCGGGATCATCTTGCTGGCCGTGGGCCGCGATGAGCAGGCCAAGGCCGCGCGCTGGTTCGCCTTGGTGGGTGCCATCGTCAGCTTGCTGGTGACCTTGCCGCTGTATGGCGGCTTTCAGTACGACACCGCTGCCATGCAGTTTGTCGAGCGCTGGGACTGGATCCCGCGCTTTAACATCGAGTACCACCTGGGCCTGGACGGCATCTCGTTTTGGTTTGTGCTGCTGACGGCTTTCATCACGGTGGTGGTGGTGATCGCGGGCTGGGAGGCCATAGAGCAGCGCGTCAACCAGTACATGGGCGCGTTTTTGATCCTCTCGGGCCTGATGATTGGCGTGTTCTCGGCGCAAGACGCCATGCTGTTTTTTGTGTTCTTTGAGGCCACCTTGATTCCGATGTACCTCATCATCGGCATCTGGGGCGGCCCCAACAAAATCTACGCGGCCTTCAAGTTCTTTCTCTACACCTTGCTGGGCTCGCTGCTCATGCTGGTGGCCTTGATTTACCTGTACCGCGCCTCGGGCAACAGCTTTGACCTGGCCACCTGGTACAAGCTGCCGCTCAGCATGAACGTGCAGACCCTGCTGTTTTTTGCCTTCTTGGCCGCCTTTGCCGTGAAGGTGCCCATGTGGCCTGTGCACACCTGGCTGCCCGATGTGCACGTGGAGGCGCCCACGGGGGGGTCTGCCGTGCTGGCCGCCATCATGCTCAAGCTGGGTGCTTACGGCTTTTTGCGCTTTTCCCTGCCGATTGCGCCAGACGCTTCACGCGAATGGGCCTGGCTGATGATTGGCCTGTCTTTGGTCGCCGTCATCTATGTGGGCTTGGTCGCCATGGTCCAGCAAGACATGAAAAAGCTGGTGGCGTACTCGTCGGTGGCGCACATGGGCTTTGTCACGCTGGGCTTTTTCATCTTCTCCGACCTGGGCGTGGCAGGCGGCATTGTGCAAATGATTGCCCACGGCTTTGTCTCGGGCGCCATGTTTTTGTGCATAGGCGTGCTCTACGACCGCGTGCATTCACGGCAAATAGCCAGCTATGGCGGCGTGGTCAACACCATGCCCAAGTTCACCGCCTTTGCCCTGCTGTTTGCCATGGCCAACTGCGGCCTGCCGGGCACCGCTGGTTTTGTGGGCGAGTGGATGGTGATTTTGGCGGCCATCAAGGCCAACTTTTGGGTGGGCCTGGCCGCGGCATCGGCGCTGATTTTTGGCGCGGCTTACACGCTGTGGATGTTCAAGCGCGTCTACCTGGGCCCTGTCACCAAAGACGAGGTCAAAACCCTGCAAGACATCAATGCCCGCGAGTTCCTCATGCTTTCGCTGCTGGCGGTGGCCGTGCTCTACATGGGCATCTTCCCCAAGCCGTTCACCGACGTGATGGACGCTTCGGTGGCCGACTTGCTCCGCCACGTGGCCCTGTCCAAGCTGAACTGACGCCTCCTGGTGACCCACTTACCCCCGAAGAATTTCCATGATTGACCAACTCAGCTGGCTTGCGATCTACCCTGAACTGATTTTGCTGGTGATGGCCTGCGTGATCTTGCTCGTGGACCTGGGCGTCAAAAGCGCCGGCCGCGGCCTGACCTACGGCCTGACCTTGTTCACCCTGGGCTGGGTGGCGGTGGTCACGGCCAGCCAAGCGGCGGGCGGCCAAACCATTTACGGCTTTGGCCGCATGGTGGTCAGCGAGCCCATGGGCAACTGGCTCAAGTGCTTTGCCGCCTTGGCGCTCATGGCCACCGTGGTCTATGGCCGGCCCTATGCCAAAGACCGCGACATGCTGCGTGGGGGTGAGTTCTTCACGCTGAGCATGTTCTCGCTCTTGGGCGCTTTCATCATGATCTCGGGCCACAACTTCTTGGTGCTCTACATGGGCCTGGAGATGATGACCCTGTCGAGCTACGCCCTGGTGGCGCTGCGCCGCGACAATGCCACCGCCAC
>CANHKH010000285.1 GCA_947460165.1 Comamonadaceae bacterium | reverse complement strand
CGCTTCTCGCGTGGCCATGCTTGACGACATGCTGGTGGCCGTGAGCAAACGCGTCACCGAGATGGACGCATCGCTCGAAATGGTGGGCAACACCGAACAAGCCATCAAGGCCGTGGTCAACAAGCAAG
Source organism: Comamonadaceae bacterium (assembly GCA_947460165.1). Classification (GTDB taxonomy): domain Bacteria; phylum Pseudomonadota; class Gammaproteobacteria; order Burkholderiales; family Burkholderiaceae_C; genus Polaromonas. The sequence goes on along the minus strand of CANHKH010000285.1, from coordinate 4,866 downwards.
GTGAGATGCTGGCCTCGCAAGCCAAAATTGACGCCCGCTTGGACCAGGTGCTCAAAAGCGCGCAAGATAGTCCCGAGCTCACCTCCAAGCAAGTCGAGCTGCGCATGCAGGCCCTGACCAAGCAAGTGGCCGCCCTCGAAGCCCGGTTTCAGTCCCAAGGCTCCTCATCGACGCGCATGGCCAGCCAACTCAAGTCCATGGAAACTGTGCTGGGCGAGACCAGCGCCATGAAGCGCGAGCTCGAGCTCATGGCCCGCCAACAGCGCGAACGCCAAGCCCAAGAATCGGCCCAAGCAGCGCAGGCAGCCGCCAAAGCCCGAGAAAAACTCGTGCAGTACCCCAGGGCGCAGAGCGACAAGCCCTGAGCCCCCTGATTTGCTCCTTGCCATGATCGGCTGAAGTCCCCGATTTGCTCCCTCCTCCTCTGGGGGAGGGCAGGGATGGGGGCAACGCGTGGCACCTGAGTTTCCTCACACGTGCCCCTCTGCCCAGCCCTCTCCCCAAAGGGGCGAGGGAGCAAGGCACAGCACCGCTTTTTTCCCTCCGCTGTAGGCGCCAGCCTGCTGGCGATTCATTCCGGGCAACGGGCACCACCCCTCAGGCGAACCATCGCCGGCGGGCCAGCTCCAACAAGGGAACGGCCACAAAACCCCGCACCCCAACGCCTTCTCAGGCGTTCAGTGCCGCAGGCCTCAAGGCGTATTTCTGGATTTTTTCAATCAGCGTGGTGCGCTGCAAACTGAGCAGGCGGGCTGTTTGGGAGACGTTGCCGTCGGTGCGGGTCAACGCTTGCATGATGAGCTCACGCTCGATGTCGGCCAGCCTGTCTTTGAGGCTCAGACCTTCGGGGGGCAGCACCGGGGCGGCCATGCCTTGGGCCAGCATGATGATGCTTTCGACGTCGCTCACTGCATCAGGCGCCGGGGCCTCTGGTGCAGGGGAGGGCGCGGCCGCGAGGCTGGGCTCCAGGGAAGTGGCTGGGTTGGCACAGCGTTCGGCCTGGATGGCGACCAGACCCTTGGGCAGCAAGGTGGCGGGCACCATGTCCAATGCCAGGTGCTGGCCGGTGAACAAGGTGCTAAAGCGGTCCATCAGGTTGGACAACTCGCGCACATTGCCAGGCCAGGCGTAGCTTTGCAAGGCGCTGGTGAAGTCTTGCGTGAAGCTGATGGGCGCGCTCCCTTTGGGGGCAAAGCGGCGGGCAAAGCTGTCTATGAGTTCGGGCAGGTCGTCGCTGCGTTCGCGCAGGGGTGCGGTGTGCAACGGCAGCACGTTCAGGCGGTAGTACAGGTCTTCCCGAAAGCGACCGGCGGCGATTTCGGCTTCTAAATCGCGGTGGGTGGCGGCCACCACGCGCACGTCTATGCTGATGGGCTTGCTGCTGCCTATGGGGTCCACCGTGCGCTCTTGCAGCACGCGCAAGAGCTTGACCTGCATGTCCAGCGGCAGGTCGCCAATTTCGTCGAGGAAAAGTGTGCCGCCGTGGGCCAATTCAAAACGGCCCACGCGGTCGGCCATGGCGCCTGTGAAAGCGCCTTTGCGGTGGCCAAAGAGCTCGCTCTCAATCAAATCTTTGGGAATGGCCGCACAGTTGATGGGCACAAAGTTGCCGCCTCTGCGGCCGGACTGCTCGTGCAGCGCCCGGGCCACCAGTTCTTTGCCCGTGCCACTCTCGCCGGTGATCAGCACGGTCGCGGGCGAATCGGCCACGCGGGCGATCATGGTCCGCACAGCCTGTGAAGGCAGGCTGTTGCCGAGGTAGGTGGGGGTGGTCAGGCGACTCATGAATACCAAATGGTCAATGCCCCGCATATTGACATAAAAAGAAAGAAATCCACCAGAATGTTAAAAATCGTATGTTGAGTGTTACAACTTTGTTGTGTTTATGCCGCGTTGGCGCTCAAGCCATGCCGGTTGCGCAGGCCTCAAGAATGCAGGCTTGCTGCCGATTCAAAGGCGAGGGCAGTGTGGTTTGACCTGCCCGGTTTGTTCAAAGGACACCGAATGACTTCTTTTTTGCGCGTTCACGCCCTGGCCCGCCGCACTGTGGCCGCATTGGCCTTGTTGAGCCTGACGGCTTGCACCAGCATTCCCTTGTTGATGCCTCAGGCCAAGGTGGAGTTGGAACCCAAGCCTGCGGCCTCGGCGGGCATGGTCGCTCCTTTGGTTGAAAAGCGTGAAACGCTGACAGCCACCGGCTACGCCGTGGTCAGCGTGCAAAACCACCGCAACCCCGCCCAGCAACGGCTGATGGCCATTCGGGCGTCCAAGCTCGATGCCTACCGATCGCTGACCGAGCAGGTCTACGGCCAGCAGCTCGACGCCACCACCACGGTGGCCGACATGATGGTGCAAAGCGACGTCTTTCGCACCAAGGTCGAAGGCGTGATTTACGGCGCGGTGCTGGTGAGCATCACCCCCGCCGGCGACGACACCTACGAGACCACTTTGACCCTGGACCGCAGCGTGGTGCAAGACCTGCGCGCCCTCTACCTCGGCCAGGTGATGGCCAAGGGCCGCTGAGTTTGAACTTGGCCATTGCAGCTTTCGCTTATGTCAAGTCCAGCCATGTGGCCCCGCTTCAAACCTGAATCTGCCAAGCCAGCCTTGTTGGCCTTGGCCTGGTGCGCCAGTGCCGCTGTTCAAGCGGCCGGCTTGAGCGCCGAAGAGCGGCTTGAAGCGGTGCGCCAAGAATTGCTTGAAGCCACCTTGCAAGGCGCCACGCAGGTGCACAGCACCGCTTGGGTGGACGCGCAGGGCGCGCTGCGCGAGTCCAGCAGCTTCAGGCATGGCATGCAGGTGCGCGGCGTGCGCGTGTTGTCTTACCAGCGTGATGCCGACGGCCAGCCCCGCGCCCAAGTGCAGTGGCAAGGCAGCCAAGACACGGCCAAGCCCACAGCTGCGGCGCCTGCCGCCAAGACACTTTCTGCGCCCGTGTCGGCCCCCGCCAAGCCCGTCGCCTGCGCGCCCGAGGGCAAACTCAAGCATGTGCTGGGCCTCAAGCTGAGCGTGCCCAGCCGCAGCACTGATTCTGACGCGCATGTCTTTGAAGACGCCCGCCGATCCCTGGCCGAGGGCTGGGCGCTGGCGGGCGAATCGGCACGCCATTGGCGCTTGCTGCAACAGGTTCCGGCCCATGCTGACACGGCTTTGGTCTCGGGCAGCTCTGCGGTTTATTTGCGCTTGCTCACCGCCGGCGCCGCCGCCGTGCAACCCGCTTGGGTGGCCCACATGCGCCTGGAACCGCTGCCTGCCGAAGACGGCAACTGGTTCAAGTGGTGGGAGGCACCCACGCCCCGCTTGCGCCTGAGCTTGTTGGTGAGCGCGGCCGACGGCACTGCAGTGTTTCAAACCCGCGCCGATGTGTCCATGCCGGTGCAAACCAGCCGCTGGGCTCCCCCCCGCTTGTCAAAGACCGCCCAAGCAACACTGGTGCAAGTGGTTGAGCAATGGAGCGAGTCCTTGAGCGAGCGCCTGGCCTGCCAGCCAGTCAAGGTGCAGGTGCTGCAGTCGCAGGCCGACCGTGTGCAGGTGGACCAAGGCAGCATGGCGGGCATGCGGGTGGGCGAAGAGTGGTTGATATCTGACCGCCAACGCGTGCCCCAGCGCTTGCTGGAGCCTGGCGCGGCCCAAGCCCTGGTGCTGGCCCGGGTGGAGCGGGTGGACGTTCAGCGCGCCGAGCTCAAGGTGCTGGCCGGCCCCACTGACCAAGTTCGCCCTCAGTGGCAAGCCTGGCCGGTGCAGTCGCCCTGATCCCCAGTCACAATTTGTTTGCGTTTCGTTTGTCCCCGGAGATGTCCATGAAGCCCACCCCACCCACCATCGCCTTGGCCCTGCCTGCTGATTCGCGGGCCCGTGCGCACACGCCCTTGTTTTTGATGGCTTGGGTGCTGGTGCTGGCCAGCTTGGGCATGAGCTTGCAAGCGCAGGCGGCCGATCCGGCGGCCAAGCTGGCCACTGACCCCGCCCGCAGCTACGTGGTGGCTCCCGGCGACACGCTGGACCGCATCATTCAAAAAACCATGGGCCAGAGCCCGCTCAAAATAGAGCTGCTGCGCGAAGCCCTGGCCGCCGCCAACCCGCAAGCCATTGCCAGCGTGCGCAACCCGCGCCTCAAAGCCGGCGCGGTGCTGCAGTTGCCCGACCACGAGGCTTTGCTGCGCGCAACTGTGCTGCCCTTGCTGCCCTCTGTGGGCATGGCCTCGCACCCCACACCCAACGATGCCGACAACCGCAAGCGCTGGGTGCGCTACCCCTGATTGCTGGGCCAGCACGCACCCGCCCGCCTGAGTCCTACCATGCCTGAGCATGCTGAGGGCACCTGCTGGGCCATGCGGGGGCGGCCCTGTGGCCCCGCTTTGCCTGAGTTTCTTGTCATGGGGTGGCCATGCTAGGGTCCAGCCTCATCAACCCGGTGCCCGGCTCGGTCACGCCCATCTTTTTAGAAGGCAAGCTTTTGCCGCTGACCACGGCGCAAGCGCGCGAGCTCAAGCTCAAAGACAGCGAGGTGGTGCACGCCTTGGTGCAAGCGCGCACCGCCGGCAACCTGGACCTGGTGATTCGCGGCCGCGAGCTCAGCTTTCCCAACGGCGTGGGGCCGGCCTCTTGGTTGCCCGGCCAGCAAGTGGCGCTGCAGGTCAAGGCCACCGCCCAGGGTTTGGCACTCTTGCCCATGGGTGCCACCCCCACCGAGACCAGTGCCGCGCAGTTTTTCTCCCGCATTGGCAACCTGCTGTTTCGCCCGCCTGGCCTGCAGGTGCTGGCCCAGTTGTTCAAGCCCGGCGTGCTCGACGCCATGCTGCAAAACGCAGGTCGCGCCGATCTGCAGAGTCAGTGGCGCGGCATGCAACTGTCCATGGGCCAACT
>CANHKH010000284.1 GCA_947460165.1 Comamonadaceae bacterium | reverse complement strand
GCCACCGCCGCTATTCGCGCCTGCCAGGCCGGAGAGTTCGACGCGGTGGTGGCGGGGCCGCACCACGAAACCGCTATTGCGCAGGCTGGCATCGCCTTCAGCGGTTATCCGTCGCTGGTGGCGCGGGTGTGCGGCCAGAGCGAGGGCAGCGTGTTTTTGATGCTGGTGGGCGGTGGGCTGCGCATCGTGCACGCCACCTTGCATGAGAGCGTGGCCACCGCGTTGGGGCGTCTGACCCCCCAACTGATCGTTGACGCGGCGCTGGCAGGCACGCGCGCCTGCCGCCTGCTGGGCGTGGCCGAGCCGACAGTGGCGCTGTTTGGCATCAACCCGCACGCCTCCGAAGGCCGACTGTTTGGTGACGAGGACGCATTGCGCAGCGTGCCGGCGGCGCAGCGCCTGCGCGAACTGGGCATGGACGTCGCCGATCCGCAAGGCGCCGATGTGTTGCTGGCCGACCATGCGCGCAAGCCTCACGACCTGTATGTCGCGATGCTGCACGACCAGGGTCACATTCCGATCAAGCTGCTCGCGCCCCAGGCGGCCAGCGCCATCTCCATAGGCGCGGACGTGCTGCTGGCCACCACCGGCCATGGCAGCGCGATGGACATTGCAGGCACGGGGCGTGCGCGTCCTGATGCACTGCTGCGCAGCATTGGCCTGCTGGCTGGTGTCGCTTGAGACAGGTTTTCTTTCATTTTTTCAGGGCGTCATGGCTCACATCATTCGAATCTTGGGCAGCGACGTACAGTTTCCCTGCGACAAGGGCGAGAACATCCTGGACGCGGCGCTGCGAGCGGGTATTGACATGCCGTACTCGTGCCGCAAAGGCGTGTGTGGCAATTGCGCCGGCGCCGTCAGCAGCGGCCAGACTCAGAGCAGTTCCGCCGCCTCGGCCGAAGCGACGCCACCCGGGCAGGTGCTGTATTGCCAGTGCAGTCCGCTGGGGGATGTGGAGATCGTGCCGGCCGCCTGGAAACGCATGGAGCCAGGTGCGCGCAAGCGATTTGTGGCCAAGGTGTTTCGCAACACCCGCGCGGCGCCCGATGTGAGCATTCTGCACTTGCGCCTGCCGACTGGGCAGCGGGCGAAGTTCAGGGCGGGACAGTACCTTCAGGTGACTCTTCCTGATGGCAGCAAGCGTTCCTATTCCATGGCCAATCCGCCGCACGAAAGTGACGCGCTTCAGTTGCATATCCGACACGTAGCGGGAGGTCAGTTCAGCCAGATCGTGCCGCACCTGGCGCCGGGCGATACCCTGGAAGTGGAGTTGCCCTACGGGCATTTCGAGTTGAACGAGGCGTCCGAGGCGCCCATGCTCTGCGTCGCGGGCGGCACAGGCTTTGCACCGGTCAAATCGCTGCTCGATGATCTGGTTCGCAAGAAATCGCAGCGCCGGGTGACGCTGGTGTGGGGTTCGCGTGACCTGGCCGGCATCTATTTGCCCGAGGCGGTGCAGCGCTGGCGCAAGGCGCTACCGGGCATGCACTTCATCATGGCCATTGAGGATCCAGTGCAAGCCGAGGCCGCTGGCGCCTTTCAGGGGCGCGCAGACGCAGCGGTGAAGGCAAACTTTCAATCGCTGGCTGGCTACGAAGCATATTGCTGTGGCGCGCCGCCCATGGTGGCGGCGGTGCGCGCCGCGTGCACGCAGGCTCTCGGGCTGGAGCCCTCGCAATTTTTCAGCGACGTGTTTGTGCCTGGCCCGGCGGCCTGAACAATGGCTCTTGCCGGAAAACTGTGTTCAGCGTGTCGACCAAGGGAACACCCCAGCGCGCGAAATGCCGACGAGAACATGCGCTCGACCACAGGCGCGGCCAGTCAGGCGCAAGTGTCAACGCAGCACGGGTTCAAGAAACTTGATGGCTGGCGGCAGCGGCTCGTTGGGCTCGGCCTCAAACAAGCGCCGCAGGAACTTCCAGGCTGAACGTGAATGCTCGATCGCCAATGCTTGGGCGCGTGCGCCTTCGCGCAGTTCGATCGCCTCGACGATGCATCGGTGTTGCTCCTGCGATACCTGCAAGATCGCCTGCACTTGCGCCGTGTCGGCGCGCGAGATGTTGACGAAGGCATTGGGCGCGGCAAAGGGCAGGGCCATCTGTCGCTCCAGCGCCCGGCGCAGCATCGGGCTTTGCGCGGCTTGCAGCAGCAGCTCATGGAAACGGTCGTTCAGGCGAACATAGCCGGTGAGGTCGGGGTCTGACGACAGACCGGCCACGATGCCGTCGAGTTCCTGCACGCAGCGGCGCAGCGCATTGAGCGCAGGGCCGCTGGCCCCGCGCTCGGCCGCCATCCGGGCGGCCATGCCTTCCAGCGTGCCACGGATGGCGATCGCATCGAACACGTCGTTCGCTGAAAACCGCGCCACCACATAGCCGCCGCTGGGCATTTGCTCAAGCAGCCCTTCCTCGCACAAGCGGATCAGCGCGGCACGCGCCGGCGTGCGCGAGACGCCCAGTCGATCAACCAGTGTCTGCTCCAGCACGCGCGCCCCGGGTTCGAGCGCGCCCTCGATGATGAGCCCGCGCAGCCCCAAAATAGCCCGTATGGTCTGGGAGGGGGCGCTGTCTTCGTGTGTTTGCATGAGGCTTGGGGGATGTGTGTCGTCCATTGTTCGGGTTTAGGTATACGTTGGACCCCGTATTTACCCTGGTGAAGTCCTCGATATAGGCATTCACAATGGAATTAAAGTATTGCGCGTATACCTGCCGCATACCTGAACCTCATTTAACGGGAGATCACGACATGCTTATCAAGAACGCCTGGTACATCGCCGCCTGGGGCCATGAAGTGGGCGAGCAGCTGCTCGCTCGCACCATCTGCAACGAGGAAATCGTGCTGTTCCGCGACCGTGAGACGGGCAAAGCGGCTGCACTGCTGGACCGCTGCTGCCATCGCGGAACGCCTCTGCGCTTTGGCGAAGTGGTTGGCGCCGGCCTTCAGTGCGGCTACCACGGCATGGTGTTTGATTGTTCGGGCACCTGCGTGGCGATTCCCGGCCAGAAAACCATCCCGGCGCAGGCCAAAGTGCGCTCGTTTCCGCTTGTCGAAAAAGACGAATTCCTCTGGATCTGGCCGGGCGATCCCGACAAAGCCGATCCGTCCTTGATCATGGACTACCCGTGGCACAACGATTACGCCAAGTGGCCCCACAAGCACGCGACCTACCACATCAAGGCCAACTACATGCTCATGGTTGATAACCTGATGGACCTGACCCACCTGGGTTATGTCCACAAGACCACCATTGGCGGCAATCCCAAGGTTCACGTTGAAGCTCAGATGACCGTCACGCCCAAGGAGACGGGGCTGCACTTCATGCGTTGGATGCTCGAGTCCACGCCGCCGCCGTCTTACACCAAGGCGGTTCAGTTTCAGGGTGAAAAGGTTGACCGATGGCAGGAGTTTGAGTATTTCGCGCCCGGCAACATCGTGCAGTGGAGTGGTGCCCTTGACGTGGGCCGCGGCGCGCAGGACAACCGAGAGCAAGAAGGCGGCTTCCAGTTGCGCCTGTTCCACGGGCTGACGCCTGAGACGGACGACACTTGCTTTTATTTCTGGTCCACTGGCAACGGCTACCGGCAGGATGACCCTCAGGCGACGGAGGCGCTGTTCGGCGAAATCGATCGTGCCTTCAAGGAAGACAAGGCCATCGTGGAGGGTCAGCATGCCATGCTCGCCAAGACCGGCGATCAGAATTTGGTGGACATCGTGTCCGACCGCGCCCGCGTGCACATGCGCCGCACGGTCAAGCGCCTGCTGGACGCAGAGGCCGTGGGTTGACGCAGGGCGGCGCTGCCCGGGTGCTGATCGCCGGCGCCGGGATTGGTGGTTTGACGCTGGCCCTGGCGCTGCTGCGCCGAGGAATCGACGTGCAGGTGCTCGAGCAGGCGACCACGCTCGGTGAAGTGGGTGCCGGCGTGCAGCTCAGCCCGAACGCCACGCGTTGTCTCTACAGCCTGGGCCTGCAAGAAGCGCTGGAGGGCGTGGCTTGCGTGCCCGAAGGCAAGCAAGTTCGGCTGTGGAGCACGGGGCAGCGCTGGAGGCTGTTTGACCTCGGTCAGGCGGCCCTGCAGGGCTACGGATTTCCCTATCTCATGGCGCACCGATCCGATCTGCACATGGTGCTGGTTGAGGCGGTGAGGGCCTTGAATCCTGACGCGCTGCGTCTGGGCGCTCGCTGCGCGAGCTTTACGCAAGACGCCCAGAGCGTGCGTGTCGAGCTTGAGGGTGGTGAGCGCGTGGCGGGTGACGCGCTGATCGCCAGTGATGGCGTGCATTCAGCGCTTAGACGCGGACTGGGCCATGAAGACCGGCCGGCGTTCACCGGCTGTGTGGCTTGGCGCGGGCTGGTGGCGGCGCACCGCCTGCCCGAGCGCATGCGCGAATCGGTCGGCACGAACTGGATAGGCCCGGGCGCCCATGTCATCACCTATCCGCTCAGGCGCGGCGAACTGCTCAACTTTGTGGGCATTGTCGAGCGCACAGGGTGGGAGCGCGAGTCTTGGACCGAGCTAGGCTCACAACAAGAGTGCGCCGCCGATTTTGCCGGTTGGAACGATGAGGTCCAGACGCTGATCGGTTTGCTCGATGCGCCTCACAAGTGGGCGCTGATGGGCCGGGAGCCACTGACGCGCTGGGGCGAGGGCAGGGTGACGCTGCTCGGAGACGCGGCGCATCCGACGCTGCCGTTTCTGGCGCAGGGCGCCTGCATGGCCATTGAGGACGCACTGGTGCTGGCGCGCTGCTTGGCGGGGAACCTCACAGACGCAGCTGCCGCGCTGCGCCGTTACGAACAACTGCGCATCCCGCGCACCGGGCGCATCGTCCAAGGCGCGACCGAAGCGGGAAAGCGTTTCCACAACCCGGCGCTGGCCGATGCGCAGGGCGCGCAGGCCTATGTGGACCGCGAATGGAACGAGACGCGCACCCGTGAGCGCTACCACTGGCTTTTTGCCTACGACGCGGTGGGCATGAGTCTGGACGAGGCTTTCGGCTGAGCGCAGGGCCGCGGCGCGGCTCCCCATTCGCACTGGG
>CANHKH010000283.1 GCA_947460165.1 Comamonadaceae bacterium | reverse complement strand
TTGACCGCGCACTACATCAACAACCACTACACCTTCGAGGCGATTTTTGGCCAGGCCCTGATGTCGCCGCAGCGGATCAGGCAGCGCCTGGAGCACGCGGCCGACATGGTGGTGGCTTACCTTTGCGCCAAGCCTTAAGAAGGCGTCAGCGCGTCAGGCGCATGCCGGTGAACTTGAGCTGCGACAGCTCTTCCATGGCGTAGCGCACGCCTTCGCGGCCCGTGCCTGACTTTTTGCTGCCGCCAAAGGGGTAGCAGTCCAGCCGGTAGCGGCTGGCTTCGTTGATCCACAGCGAGCCGACGTCGAAGTCCTCAGAGAACAGAAAAGCCGCGTTCAAGTTGGTGGTGAACAGCGCGCCCTGCAGGCCGAATTCGGAGTCGTTGGCCAAGGCCAGCGCGTGCTGCACGTCGTCGGCGGGCTCGACCACCGCGATGGGCCCGAAGGCCTCTTCGGTCCACACCGGGGAGTGGCGCGGGGCCGCGACCAAAATGCCCGGGCTGACGGTGCAGCCCTGTTGCACGGGCTCGAGCGCAAAGCGCGCGCCCTGGGCGACCGATTCGCGGGCGATGCGCATCACCCGGTCGGCCTGGGTGCGCGAGACCATGGGGCCCAGGTCGGTGGTGGCGTCCTCGGCAGGGCCCACCTTGAGCGCCTTGGCGGCGGCCACGAACAGGTCGAGGAAGGGCTCCAGCACTGCGCGCTCGACGATCACCCGCTGGGCAGACACGCATTGCTGGCCTGAGGCCTCGAAGGCAGCCCCTGCGATGCGCTTGGCGGCGTCGGCAAGATCGGCATCTGCCAGCACCACATTGGCCGCGTTCGAGCCCAGCTCGGTCAGGAATTTTTTGGTGCCCACCACCTTGGACAGGGCTTCAGCGGCCAGGTTGCCGCCTGTGAAGGTGACGGCGCGGACCAGTTCTTGGCTGACCAAGGTGAGGGCGGCGCTGCGGTCGCCCGTGACCACATTGAAAAGGCCAGCCGGCACACCGCCGTCGGAAAAAGCGCGTGCAATCCGCACCGCGGCGCGGGCAGCGGCCGGATGGGGTTTGACCACGATGGCGTTGCCCGCCGCCAGCGCCGGTGCGACCTTTTGGCACAGCAGGTTGGCGGGTGCATTGAAAGGCGTGATGGCGGCCACCACGCCCAGGGGCACATGGCGGGTGAAGCCGAAGTGGCCTGCGCCTGCGGCCATGGCCTCCAAGGGCAGGACCTCGCCGCCCATGTTCAACACCTCCCGGGCGCAGGCGCGAATGAAGTCAATCGAGCGCTGAACCTCGCCGGCCGCCACCCGGCGGGGCTTGCCCACGTCGGCCACGATGAGATCGACCACCTCGGCGGCGGCGGCGGCCAGCGCATCGCCGGCCTGGGCCAACCACTGCGAGCGCTGCGCCAATGTGGCGCGGCGATGCTGTTGATAGGCCGAATGGGCCAAGGCGACCACCTGGGCGATCACCGCCTCAGGTGTTTCAGAAACCTCGGCCACGGGCTCGCCGGTGCTGGGTGACACCCAGGTGGCCAGGCTGCCCAATGGGAATGGCTGGCCCGCACTGTAGGCGCAGGCCATGTCGACAGGGGAGATGGGGTGGGTCACGATGTTCTAGGCTCCATGGCAAAAAGTGCAAGACAGGCCATCGGCCCCAAGCCTGCGCGCGCGCCAGCCACGCTGTCAGCAGGTCGGTCAAATTGACCAATTGGACAATGAAGTGGGCTGCAAGAGTCCTGTTTGCCGACATAATATCTTCGTTCTGAAAGCCGCTGCAGAACCCCGCACCGGGGCCGTTTGGCAAGCGTTTTTGGCTGGAGCTCGCCCGCCTCACAGCCCCTGGCCCGCGTTTTCACCCTCCTGACACTGCATGAGCGCCATGGATTTCGCACCGCCCATTCCTCAATCTCTTCGCCAACTCATGGCCGACGTCGGACCCCGGTGGGGCAGCTCTGTGCAGGCCAACGTCAAGCTCATGATCGAGCAGTTCAGCGAGGTGCTCAGCCAAGCGCCCAAACTGGGAGCCGTGACGCGCAACATCCACTACGGCAGTGATCCTCGTCAGGTGCTTGACGTGTACCAACCGGCTGAACTGCCGCATGGCGCTTGCCCGGTGGTGATGTTTGTGCATGGGGGCGCCTTTGTGGAAGGCGAGAAAGACCGCACCAGCGAGGTCTACAGCAATGTGCTGTGGTACTTTGCCCGGCATGGCGTGCTGGGCATCAATGTGGAATTTCGCCTGGCGCCCGAGCACCGCTACCCTGCAGGCACCTTGGACATGGCAGCGGCCGTGGCCTGGGCCAGGCGCGAGGTGGGCGCTTTGGGCGGCGACCCCGAGCGCATTTTTTTGATGGGGCACTCGGCCGGCGGGGCGCACAGCGCCCACTATGCCTACGACCAGCGCTTTCACCCGCCTGAAGGCAGCGGCTTGGCGGGCCTGATCTGCGTCTCCGGCCGCGTGCGTGCGGAGGATTCGGCAGAAAACCCCAATGCCGCCCGCGTGCGCGCCTATTACGCCAGCCCGCAGGACATGGAGGAAGGCTCGGCCGTCCACCATGTGTCCGCACAATCGCTGCCCACCTTTGTGGCCATGGCCGAGTACGAAAACCCGCTGATCGACGTGCACAGTGTGGACCTGGTCTCGCGCTTGACGCAGGCCAGGCGCAGAGCGCCCCCCCACCTGTGGCTGCGCGAGCACAACCACACCTCCATCATCTGCCACTTCAACACGGCCGAGGATGCCTTGGGGCGCCAGATCCTGGCCTTCATGGCCGCGCCGCGCTGAAGGCAAGCAATGAGCCCGCAGACGCTCGGTTACCTGCTCTCGGGCTGTGCGCTCCTGAGCTTTACCGCAGCCATTTTGCTGACCAAAAAGGCCTCCAGCCTGCTGCCCATGGGGCTGGGTTTTCTGATCGCCACCGCCACCAATGTGCTGTTCGCGGCCCTGGCTTTTGGCGCCCATCTGGCTGCGGGGCATGAAATGCCGCAGTGGAATGGGACGGCCATGGCCTGTTTTGCCGGGGCGGGCGTGTTGTCGACCTACCTGGGGCGCTGGTTTTTCTATGAATCGGTGGTGCTCTGGGGGCCGGCCAAGGCCAGTGTTTTCCAGGTGAGCAATCCGCTGTTCACAGCCCTGGTGGCCTGGCTGGCCCTGGGCGAGGTGCTGCCGGCGTCCACCTTCCTGGGCATGGCCATGGCCGTGGCAGGGCTGATCCTCATCAGCGTCAACCCCATGCAGGCGGGCGCCCAGGCTGCAGGCTCGGCCCAGGCCAGTACCCGGCAGGCCGGCGCCGGGCTGTGGGCCCGGTGGAGGTCGTCCATCCTTGTGCTTGGCCTGGGCAGCGCCCTGGCCTACTCCCTGGGCAATGTCTTGCGCGGAGCAGCCATTCGCGACTGGAACGAGCCTTTGTTGGGGGGCCTGCTCGGCGCCCTCAGCGGGCTGCTCTTGCATTTTTGTGTCATGCCCGACAAGCGCCAGTTGCTCGGCCAGCTCAGGCAAGCGCCCCCGCTTGGTGTCTGGCTGTTTGCGCTGCTGGGGACAGTCACCATCGCGGGCCAGATTTTCTCCATTGCCGCGATGCGCTACGTGCCCATTGCCATCACCAACCTGGTGAGCCTGTGTTCGCCCTTGCTGGTCATTCCCCTGAGCCGGCTGTTCTACAAAAACGCAGGAAAGACCACCCCCGACGTGGTTCTGGGGGCGGTGCTGACCGTGGCGGGTGTGGGCTGGGTGCTGATGCGCTGAAGGCGACGGACTAGTTGACCTGGGCACCTGACGCGGCGACCACCTTGGCCCACTTGGCGATTTCGGCGGTGATGAACTGCTCGAAGTCGGCGGGCGATCCGCCCATGATGTCAAAGCCTTGAGCCACCAGCGTCTTGCGCACATCGGGCGATTCGACCGCGCGGCGAGCTTCGGCGTGCAGCTTGTCGATGATGTCTTTGGGCGTGCCCGCCGGCGCCACCAGTCCGAACCAGGCGGTGGCCTCATAACCGGTCAGGCCGCTTTCGGCGACGGTAGGCACCTCAGGCAGCCAGGGCAGCCGCTTGGTACTGGTGACAGCCAGCATGCGCACCGTGCCGGCCTTGGCCAGCTCCATCACATTGGGCACATTGGCAAACATGAACATCGCCTCACCGCGCACCACCGACAAGATCGCTTCGGGCGAGCCCTTGTAAGGCACATGCAGGGCCTCAAAGCCAGCCATGGAGCGGAACAGCTCGGCCGACAGGTGCTGCGAGGTGCCCGAGCCACCCGAGCTGTAGGCGCTCTTGGTTGGATTTTTCTTGGCGTAGTCGATCAATTCCGCCACCGTCCTGATGGGCAAGGCGGGGTTGACGATGAGCGCGTTCGGGTTGGAGCCCAGGGCGGCAATCGTTGCAAAGTCCTTGGTGGGGTGGTGGGTGGGGTTGCTGTAGAGGGAGTGGTTGATGGCGTGCGAACTGACAGAGGCCAGCAAGAGGGTGTAGCCGTCTGCCCGCTGCTTGGACACATAGGCGCTGGCCACGTTCCCTCCGGCGCCCGGGCGGTTTTCCACCACAAAGGCCTGGCCGGTGGACTTGGCCATTTGCTCGGAGACTGAGCGCGCGAGCAGGTCGGATGCGGCTCCCGCCGGGGCCGTCACCACCACGCGCACCGGCCGCTGCGGGTACGCGCCTTGCGCGTTGACCAAAGAGGTCAGCAAAGACAGGGACAGGACGGGCAGGAGTTGAGTAAGCTTGAACATAAAAGGGTCAGACCGGTTGAATGTTGACTGTATGGTCAATGATAGACCGAGTCATCCGGACCGATTCTCAAAGCACTTTTGAAGAAGTGACAGCAGTGGCCCGCGATGCCCCCACCCCGGCCCTCCCCCAGAGGGGGAGGGAGAAATAAGAGGAGCCGCTCTGTTGGAAGGTGGTGCACAGGGCTGTCCTGGTCAAGTTATTTCGCACACGCCGATAGGTTGTTTGATTGCCGATTGATGCTCGAAGGCATTGGGTGGCACGTTTCCCAGTTTGGAGTGCAGCCGCACGCTGTTGTAGAAGCCGACGATGTAATCAGCTATGTCTGTTG
>CANHKH010000282.1 GCA_947460165.1 Comamonadaceae bacterium | reverse complement strand
GTCATTGAAAGAGGGTGTTATGCGCAGCTTCAAGAAAGTATTGGCAGTCGGTGTGTTGGCATGGGGTGCCTCCATGGGCGCGGTGGCCCAGGCTCAAGACAAAGTCCGCATGGGACTGTTTATTTCGTCTTCGGCCATGCCGTATTTCATTGCCAAAGAGCGTGGCTATTTTGCGGCGGAGAACCTGGACGTGGAAGGCATTCCGCTGGCCACCCATCCTTTGATCGTGCAGGGCTTGGTCAAGGGGGACTTGGATGCGGCTTCGAATTTGTTGTCTTTGGAAGGCGCCAACATCAACGCGCTGCGCCCCAACACATTGAAGTATTTCTCCATCAACTGCCAGAACAAAAAGTACGAAGTTGAGGCCTATGTGGTGCCGGTCAACAGCCCTGTGAAGTCCATCAGGGACCTCAAAGGCAAGCGCATCATGTCGGCGCCCGGGCCTGGCAATTTGTTTGTGGCCAAGGGCGTGCTCAAGGCCGTGGGCATTGATGAAAAAGACTATCAAATGCAGGAGCAGCAGCTCAGCGTGCATGTGGGCGCCATGCAGTCCAACCAGTTTGATGCGGCCTACACGGTCGAACCCATTGTCAGCATCATGGTGGCCCAGGGTGCGGCGCGCAAACTCGAAAGCGGCCTGATTGCCACCCACATGCTCGGTCGTGACAATGCTTGCGCGGTGCTGGCCGGCGGCGTGATGAGCAACAAATTCATGGACGAACGCCCCCAGGTGGCCGAGCGCTTGGCACGGGCTTGGGCGCGTGCGCTCAAAGACGGCAACAACGACCCCAAGGCTAGAGAGTTGCTGGTCAAGCACATGAACACCTCGGCAGCGCTCGCCCCCACCGTGCCCCTGTCGTACTACAACATGGTCAGCGATTTGAAGCCTGACGAAGTCAACGACTTCCAGCGCCTGGTCGACCAGGCCACGGCCTATGGCTTGGTCAAGCAAAAAATTGACGTCAAAACCATGTTGAAGTCTTACTGAAGCGGTGGGCATGCGAAGTCAGGGCTTGCTGCGGACCTTGTCACCTGCCTTCGGTGCCATCGGTTTCATTTTTCTTTGGTGGCTGGTGGCGCAACTCAAGCTCATAGACCCTGTGTTGCTGCCCTCGCCCCAAGACTCGGCCCAAGCCATTTGGGTGGGCTTTACCAAGGGCAATTTGATGATGGACCTCAAGGTCACCATCATTCGCACCTTGTTGGCTTTTTTGATTGCGGTGTGCGTGTGCGTGCCTTTGGGGCTGGTCTTGGGCTCGTCGGTGCAGCTGTACCGTTCCTTTGAGTTTGTCATTGACTTTTTTCGCTCCACCCCCGCATCGGCCTTGTTCCCTTTGTTCTTGGTGATTTTGGGCGTGGGTGAAAGCACCAAAATTGCGGTGGCCGCATTTGGGGCGGGCTTGCTGATTTTGTTCAACACCGCCTACGGCGTCATGAATGCCCGCAAGGTCAGGCAGGCGGCGGCCACCGTGATGGGGGCTTCTCGCACGCGGGTTTTGGTGGGGGTGACCTTGCTGGAGTCTTTGCCGCAGACCTTTGTGGGCATGCGCTCGGGGGTCTCGTTTGCCTTGGTCATCGTCATCGTGGCTGAAATGTTCATTGGCTCGACCGACGGCCTGGGCCAGCGGGTGATCAATGCGCAAATGATTTTCAACATGCCCGAGATGTACGCGGCCATTTTCACGGCCGGTGTGCTGGGCTACAGCATGAACCTTTTCTTTATTTTGGTGGAACGCCATTTTGTGCACTGGGGCGGCAAATGAGCGCGACCCGCACGCACATCACCGTGCGCGGCCTGAGCAAGTCCTTTGCCGGCCAGCCGCTCTACACCGGCTTTGACCTGGACTTTCCGCGCGGCAAGATCACCTCCATCTTTGGCCCCAACGGCTGCGGCAAGTCCACGCTGATCAACATGATTGCCGGCCTGATCCCGGTGGACGCGGGCGAGGTGCTGTTTGACGGCAAGCGCCTGTCTGAAACCGTGATCGGCTATGTGTTCCAAAACTACCGCGACGCTTTGTTTCCCTGGAAGCGTTGCATAGACAACATCAAGTACCCGCTGCAATTGGCGGGCCGCTCAGCGGCCGACTGCGAGGCCAGGGCGCAGGCCTTGATTGCGGCCTTTGACGTGCGCTTTGACCTCAACCGCTACCCGTATGAGTTGTCGGGCGGTCAGCAGCAGCTCATCTCCATCATGCGCGCGCTCGCGCCAGAGCCTGAGGTCTTGTTTTTGGACGAGCCTTTTTCTGCGCTGGACTACGAGATGACGCTGTTCATGCGCGACAAGCTGCAGGCGATTTTTGCGTCCACCGGCACCACCATGATTGTGGTGTCTCACGACCTGGAAGAGGCGGTGTACCTGGCCGACGAGGTGCTCATGCTCACCCGCCGCCCCACGCGCGTGGCCGACGTGGTGACCTTCGAGGCTGCCCGCCCGCGCTCGCCGCGAACGCTCACCAGCCCCGATTTCATGGCCGCCAAGTCGCGCTGCCTGGATGTGTTCCAGCGCGAAGTTCAAACCAAGGTCTTGGCCACCTGAGCCAAGCCGTGTGTTCCGTTTTTAGTGGAGTCAGTGATGGGTAGACATGTATCGATGACGGTCAACGGCCAAGCCGTTTCGCACGAGGTGGAAGAGCGCACGCTCTTGGTGCAATTCATCCGCGACCATTGCCGCCTCACGGGCACCCATGTGGGCTGCGACACCTCCCAATGCGGCGCTTGCACGGTGCACATGAATGGCCGCGCCATCAAAAGCTGCAATGTGTTGGCCTTGCAGGCCGAGGGCGCGCAGATCACCACCGTGGAGGGCGTGGCCCTGGCCGACGGTTCTTTGCACCCCATGCAGCAGGCCTTTCGCGAGCAGCATGGCTTGCAGTGCGGCTACTGCACCCCTGGCATGGTGATGAGCGCCCTGGACCTGCTGCAGCGCAATCCACAGCCCACAGACGAGCAAATTCGCGAGCAGTTGGAGGGCAATATGTGCCGCTGCACGGGCTACCACAACATTGTCAAAGCCGTGAGGCAAGCCAGCCAGGTGATGGCGCAAACTTGAGGCATGCACGCGCTGGCCAGAGCGGGCGAGGGCGCAATGGCTTCAGGCGCTGCGGTTGGGTTCGGTCATGGAGTGGGCCTGTGGCGATCTGCGCAGCCCGCCATCCACATCAGTGGCTCAGATAAGCTCAAACCCTTTTGGTTTTTGGCCCTGCTCTCATGTCCCCCACACCCCCACTGAACTTTGATGTCGCCATCCTGGGCGCCGGTGCAGCCGGCATGTTTGTCGCCTTGGCCGCGCAGGCGCGCGGCCTGCGGGTGGCCTTGATCGAGCCCCAGGCCCACCTGCCCAACAACTTGGCCATCAGCGGCGGCCTGTTTCCTGCGGCCGGCTCTGCCCTGCAGCGCTCGGCAGGTGTGGCGGACAGCCCCGAGGCTTGGCTGGCCGACTTGCGCCAGTTTGCCCCCGGCATGGTCAACGAGCACATTGCCGAGGCGGTGGCCCAGGCGCTGCCCTCGGCCACGGCTTTTTTGGTGCAGGGCTGCCAGGCACCCGTGGGTTTTTTGGCCGACGTGGTGGCACCCGGCCACAGCCAGCGGCGCTTTCACTGTGTCACGCCCGCTTCAGGAGCCGCCTTGCACGCGTGGTTCAGGCAGGCGTGCACGGGCCAGCCCCGCATTCAATGGGTGACCGAGCGGGCCGAGGTTCAGCGTGGCCCCCAAGGCTTTGAGCTGCAGGCCGGCGCGCAGCACATTCGCACGTCGCAGCTGGTGCTGGCCGGTGGCGGCTTTGGCGCCAACGCCGAGATGGTGGCGCGCTTTATTCCCGGCATGGCGGGGGCGCTGCACAACGGCTCGGCCACGCAAGACGGCAGCGTGTTGAGCCTGGGCTTGGCCTGGGGCGCGCAGCTGTGGGGCATGGATGGCTACCAAGGCCAGGGCCACACCAACCCGGGCGGTGTCACGCGCCTGGGCATGTCCATTCCCACCTTGGGCGGCGTGTTGGTCAACCGCCAGGGCCAGCGTTTTGTGGCCGAAGACATGGGCCCGTCGGGCTTGGCGCCGCATGTGTTGGCCCAGCCTGGCGGCCAAGCGCTGGAGGTGTTTGACGCCACCATTGAGGCCCAGCTGGGCAACCACGGCGCCTACCAGCAGGCGCTGCAGGCCGGCTGCGTGCTCACGCACGACAGCCTTGAAGGCCTGGCTGCCTTGGCCGGGGTTGATGCCCAGGGGCTGGCGCAGACCTTGGTGCAGGTGGCGCTGATGGCGCAAGGCCAAGCCCATGATGCTTTGGGTCGGCAGCGCTTTGTGCGGGCCTTGTGCTCACCCTTCAAAGCCTCGTGGGTGACGGGCGCCTTGTCGCACACCCAAGGCGGCTTGCTCACCCGCCCTGATGGCGCCGTGCTGCACCAGTCCGGCCAGGTGATGCCTGGCGTGTTTGCAGTCGGCGGCTGCGCCGCCGGCCTGTCGGGCCGGGGCGCCGAAGGCTATCTGCCCGGCAACGGCCTGGCCCAGGCCTTTGGCTTGGGCTGGAACGTGGCGCAAGCGCTGGCTTGAGCTGGCAGCGGTTTCCCCTGTAGCCTGCCTGCAGGCGATGGGTCGAACCACGCCACGGACTGGCCCATGCCAGACCCGCTCCCCAGGGCCGTGCCGGCTTACTCGGCCTTGGCGCCCGAGATCTCCACGGCCCGCTTGAACTTGGCCATTTCGCTGCGCTGAAAGGCCAGGGCCTCGGCGGGGTTGGAGCCAATGACAGTGGCGCCCTGCGCTTCGAGCTGCGCCTTCACGCCCGGGTCGTCCAGGGCTTTTTTGACCTCGGACTGAATGCGGACCACCATTGCTGGTGGGGTGCCGGCCGGTGCCATCAGCACGATCCAGGCGGTGGCGTCAAAGCCGGGGATGAACTCCGAGATGGCCGGCACCTGCGGCAGCTGCGCCGAGCGCTTGAGCGAGGTCACGCCCAGCGGCACCACGGTGCCTGCCTTGATTTGCCCCACCAAGGAAGGCAAGCCCTCCACGCCCACTTGCACCTCGCCGGCCATCACAGC
>CANHKH010000281.1 GCA_947460165.1 Comamonadaceae bacterium | reverse complement strand
CATGTTCGGCACGCCGGTGGAGCCGGGGTAGCCCAAATACGTGGCCTGCACGGGCGCAGCCCGCTGGCCAAACAAGCTCATGCGCTGCTGGCCGGTGTGGCCGGCCAAATCCAGCAGCAGGTCAATGCCATCGGCGTCTATGCGCTTGGCCAGTTGCGTGTCGTTGAGCGTGGTGGCTTCCACCCAGTGCTCGATGCGCTGCTGCGCCAGCCGGGTTTGCTCGTCGTAGCTCACGCCGGTGAAGTACAAAAACACCTCAAAGCGGCTGCGGTCCAGCTCTCGCAGCACCGGCTGCATGAAGATGTTCACCGGGTGCTGGTGGTGAAAATCGGCACTCACCAGCCCCAATTTGATGCGCCGCCCGGCCAAGGGCGCCCGCACAAAACTCGCCGCCGAGCGAGCGCCCTGCCCCAGCGGCGCAAACAAGGCGCGGTGCAGCTCGGCCACCTCTTGTGCCGTGAGTTGGTCGCTGTAGAGGGAAGACATGGCCGAGCTGGAGGCGAACTTGCCTTGCTCGCCCGATTCAGACGCCAGCTCGTGGTACAGGCGCAGGGCGGTGTCGGCATCGCCTTGGCGCCCAGCAATGGAGGCGCGCATGCTTTTGGCGCCCGGCATGGGGCCCAGCTTTTCAGCCTCTTGCAGCACCTGTAGCGCCTCGTCCATGTGCCAGCTTTCGGCCAAGAGGTGAGCCAAGTTCCAGCGGGCGGTGGGGCTGTGCGGGTGAAGGTTTACACACTTGCGCAGCACCAACAGGCCCTCTTGCCAGAGGTTGTGGCGGAAAGCCACCGCGCCCAAGCGGGCCAGCGTGGCTTCCTGGGTCGCAGCAGACGCCTCGGTTAAAACCTGCATGCCCGCGACTTGCTGGCCCAGGCGCAGCAGGGACTCGCCCAAGTCAATTTGCACCTCAGACAGGCGGTTCACATCGGGCGGCGTGCCCGCAGCCAGCCCCTGGCCGCTGAGCGCCTGAAGAGCCAAGTGCAGCACCTGCACAGCGGCTGCGTTATCGCCCAATTCCAGCAGGTACTGGCCCATGTGGTGGGCCACCTCGGCGGGCAGTGCGGCAGTGGCTGGCGTGTTGGCTTTGGCGTTTGCCATGGCCTGCTCAAACGCTTTGGCGGCCAGCGGTTTTTGCCCCAGTTGGTGCAACACCCGTGCCATGGCCAAGGGGGCTTCATAGCGCTGGGGCGCAGTGTCTATGGCGCGTTGGTAGGCACCGGCCGCTTGCTGCGACTCGCCCATTTGGCGGTACAGGTGGCCCGCCTCCAGCCAGCCGCTGAACTGCTGCGGGTGGGCGCGCAGCAAAGCGGCAAAGGCCTCGCGTGCGGGCATCCACTGACCCAAGCGCACCAAGTCGCGGGCGCGGCCCAGCAGGGCCTGCTCAAACACGGGCTCGTCGACCAAAGCTGCCTCATAAGCCGACAAAGCCCCCGTCCAGTCTTGCGCGCGCCATGCCGCATTGCCCTGGTTGAAGCACAGCGTCGCAGCTGAAGATGGGGGGCTTGAACTCATTGGCGCATCAAATCACCTGGATGCCAGACTGCACATACACAGTGGCATAGCTGGTGTGGTCCCAAACTTGGTAGCTCAGCTTTTCTATGGTGACGTTCGACCCCGCTTTGCTCCAACCTGATGTGCCGGTGCCATCGGCCAGGTCGACCGCGTCATCCTTATTGCCCATCACCAGCAGTTGCTGGCGCAGCGCCGTGGTGAACAACTTGGACGAGCCCAGTTCCAGTACATCTTTGGACGTCAGCATGAGTGTGTTGGCGCCCGAGCCGGTGATGTCAAAAATCTCCACGCCATCGATGCGGCTGCCACCGTCGGGGTTGCTGGCGGCTTGGTTGGCCACCTGCGTCAGGTCGAACGTCAGGCCTGCGCCAGACAGCACGATCTTGTCGATACCCCCGCCGCCATCAATGCGGGCCAGCTGGCCCACGTTGCCGCCTTGGCCCATGGGGCTTTGTAGCGCCGTGATCATGGCTTGGTCGATGGTGAAACTGTCTTTGCCAACACCGCCATAAAGCACGCTGGCAGCAGTGGACGACAGGCTGTCATTGCCTGCGCCGGCCACCAAGGTGCTGGCTGTGCCGTTGTCGCTGCGCGTATCAGCACCTTCGGTGCCCATCCAGTCGACAGCGGTTTGGACAAAAGCGCCGTTGGTGTTGCCAAAAATCACATAACTGCGGCCACCACCATTGTTCGCGCCGGGTGCCCCCACAATCAGGTCCGCCAAGCCGTCGCCATTCACATCACCCGCAGCACTGACGCTATTACTGAAACTTTCATAAGGATTGTCCCCGTCAATCGCAAAGCCGCCCACGCCAGACGCTACCGCCGACAAGTCCATGGCCATGCCTGAAGTCTTACCAAACACCACGTAGCTGCGGCCACTAAAGCCATTGGCAAAAGGGGCCCCTATGATCAGATCCGCCAGACCGTCGCCATTCACGTCACCTGCTGAGCTCACGCTGAGACCACTGCCATACGAGTTGCTGTCGCCGTTGATCACAAAGCCACCCACACCTGCCGCCATGGCCGACAAGGCCAAAGGAACGCCAGAGGTCTTGCCAAACACCACGTAAGTGCGCCCCTCCCCGCTGTTGACTTTAGGCGCACTCAAAACCAAGTCGGCCAAGCCGTCGCCGTTCACATCGCCTGCAGCACTGACACTGAAGCCACTTGACGTCGAAGAGCTGTCGCCGTTGACCACGAACCCCCCCGAGCCATTCTCCACCGCCGACAGTTCTATGGCAGCGATAGATTTCTTACCAAAGACCACGTAGCTGCGGCCGCCATCTTTGGTTGCTCCCACCAGCAGGTCAGCCAAGCCATCACCGTTGACATCGCCTGCTGAGCTCACGCTGAATCCACTTGACTTCCATGCGCTGCCCCCTTTGATCACAAAGCCACCGCCAAAGCCATCAATCACATCCCACATGTTGATTAAGCTGCCAGAATTCTTACCAAACAGCACAAAACTCCAGCCTGACAGGTTCGATGAGGAGGGCGCTCCAATGATCAGATCGGCCAGGCCGTCACCATTCACATCGCCCGCAGCGCTGACGCTGAAGCCGCTAAGCATGAAAGGGGCAAAATCGATGATGAGCCCATCAAATGGGTTTTGTGAATCTGATGGGTAATTGTTCCTAGTAATTCCACCGGTTATCCCAAAGCCACCCGAACCGCTTCTAATTTGCGCAAGGCTGATGGCTGAGCCAGTTGTTTTGCCAAAAACCACGTAGCTACCACCTACAGGGTTGTTCGAGAAGGGTGCCCCGACGATCAGATCAGCCAGGCCGTCGCCATTCACGTCGCCCGCAGCACTCACGCTGTAGCCGCTGCTTTCCGACAGGCTGTCCCCGTTGATCACAAAGCCACCCGAACCGTTCGCCACCGAAATCAAGTCAATGGCCGTGCCAGAGGTCTTGCCAAACACCACGTAAATGCGACCGTTTTTCAGGCTCGCATCAGGTGCGCCAATGATCAAGTCGGTCAGACCATCGCCGTTCACGTCGCCAGCAGCGCTCACGCTGAAGCCGCTGGACTGTGATGAGAGCCCTCCATTGATCGCACAGCCCCCCCTACCCAAAGCAATGTCCAACAAATCGATGGGGGGTGGCTTGGGAAGCACCGCCGCATTGACCAGCAGTTGCGCGCTAGTCCCGGCGTTGTAGACCGTGTAAGTCACACCGCCATAAGTGGCGGTGCCAGCACGGGCCCATTCTGTGCCCAAGTTCAGCAGATCGCCCGCGTTGCCCTCTACACGCAGTTGGTGGCGCGCTACGCTCGCGGCCAGACCGGTCCAGCCCTTTCCGCTGTTGAACTGGTTCATACCGGCCATGTCTTGCACATCCCCAGCGCTCAGCACAAGGGTGTTGTTGCCGGTCCCGGTCAAATCGATCACTTCCACGCTGTCGATGCGGCTGCCGCCCTCTGGGTTGCCCCCGGCTTGGTTGGCGATTTTGGTCAAGTCCAAGGTCAGGCCACTGCCAGAAAGTGCCAAGATGTCGATCCCGCTGCCGCCATCCATGCGCGCCAATTGGCCCACGTTGCCGCCTTCACCCAAGGGGCTTTGCAGCGCGGTGATCATGGTTTGGTCGATGGTGAAGGTGTCGTTGCCCGCACCGCCATAGAGGACGCTGGCGGCAGTGGCGGTCAGGTTGTCATTGCCTGCGCCGGCGACGAAGGTGCTGGCGGTGCCATTGTCGCTGCGCGTGTCGGCACCATCGGTGCCCATCCAGTCAACAGCGGTTTGGGCAAAAATCCCATTCGTGTTGCCAAAAATCACGTAGCTGCGGCCGCCACGTCCGTTGGCGCTTGGTGCACCGATCAGCAGATCGGCCAGACCGTCTCCGTTCACATCGCCAGCAGCACTCACGCTCTTGCCGCTTCCTTCATAAGACGTGCTATTCCCGTTGATCGCAAATCCTCCCACGCCTGCCGCTACTGCTGAGAGGTCTAAGGCAACTCCTGTGGACTTGCCAAACACCACATAGCTACAACCTCCCTGTTGATTCGCACTGGGCGCCCCCAGAATCAGGTCGGCCAGACCATCGCCGTTGATGTCGCCAGCAGTGCTCGCGCTGTAACCGCTGTCTTTGGACGCGCTGCCACCGTTGATCACAAAGCCACCCACACCTGCCGCTACAGCGGACAAGTCGATGGCATTACTCGTGGTCTTGCCAAAAACCACGAAAGTGCGGCCGCCACCGCCGTTCGCGTCGGGCGCCCCCACGATCAGGTCGGCCAGGCCGTCACCATTCACATCCCCCGCTGCACTCACGCTCCTGCCGCTGTCTTTGGACGCGCTGTCACCGATGATCGCAAAGCCATCGTCGAGACCAACTGCCGTACCACTGATGCTCACGCCATGCATTGTGGTCTTGCCAAACACCACGTAGCTGCGGTCCGCGCCGGGTGCCCCCACAATCAGGTCTGCCAAGCCGTCGCCATTCACGTCCCCCGCAGCACTCACGCTCGTTCCACTGGTTGCACCCTGGGTGTCCACTTCAATCTCAAAGCCAGCCAAATCCGACCCCAT
>CANHKH010000280.1 GCA_947460165.1 Comamonadaceae bacterium | reverse complement strand
CTGGCTGATGCGCATCCAAAGCATAGACTTGTCGACCAGGCGCATGGATGAGCTCATTGAACGGGTGGCCCATTTCAATAAAATGGAACGCTCCACGGCCACCAGCAGCCCCAGCCCCCTGGATGCAAGTAACTTGATCCAGGACTTGCTCAGCGAGGTGAGCCGGCCCGAGCAGTGGCAGCTGCAGGTGGCCCCCGGAACCAGCTTTTGCTGCGACCGTAAATTGCTGACGGTGATTCTCGACAACCTCATGACCAATGCCAGCAAATACGCCTTGCGCGATCGCCCGATTTGCATCGAGGTCAGCCGCCCACTGGCCGACCCGGTCCAGGGCAGCGCCGGCCCAGGCCCCACGCCTGAAGGGCTCTACACCCGCTTTGAAATCAGCAACCATGTGGACCCCGACAGCGTGCCCGAGGCATCCCGCATCTTCGACAGGTATTACCGCCACCCGCAAGCACAGAGCCAGCCCGGCATGGGCTTGGGCTTGAGCGTGGTGAAAACCGCCGCCCAAAAAATTGGCGCGCATATTTCTTACCGCCACGCCGACGGTCAAGTTTTCTTCACGCTTCTGGTACCCGCATGACAGCCCTGCTTTCCCCCCAAAAACCACAACACGCCCGTCCTTTGGTGGTGGCCCTGGTGGAAGACGACCGTTTGTTGCGCGAGGAGGTTGAACTGCACCTGAGCCAACAAGGCTTCATCGTCCATGTGGCCAACAGTGCCAGTGGCTTGGACGACCTGATGGCCCAGACCTACTTTGACTTGTACGTGCTCGACTGGAACCTGCCCGGCGAGAGCGGCCTGAGCCTGAGCCGGCGCGTGCGGCAAGCCCTGCCGCAGGCGGCCATCGTCATGATGACCGCCCGCGTGGCGCTCAACGACCGCTTGAGCGGCTATCGGGAAGGCGGCGCGGACATTTACATGACCAAACCCGTGGCCCCTGACGAGTTGGTGATGGTGCTGCAAAGCCTGGGCCGGCGCCTGCACTCTCACAGCGCGGACCAGGACTGGGTGATGAACCTGCGCGACCGCACCCTGACCGGTCCCGATTCCGACCAAAAGCTGCGCCTGACCCACCGCGAAAAAGCGCTGCTGGTGGCCTTGATCCAGGCCCAGGACAACCTGCTGGACTCCAGCGTGCTGTGCGACCTCATCGATCAAGGGCAAACCGAAGACACGACCTTGACCAAACACGCCCTGGAAGAGGTGGTGGCCAGGCTGCGCAAAAAATTCAAGGCGGTCCAGCCGCCCCATGCCGAGCCGGCCATCAAATCGGTGTGGGGCGTGGGCTACCAGCTGTGCGTGCCCATCACGTTTGCCTGAATTGGCCTAGAGACAGGCGATCAGGCTATGCAGCCAGCGTGATCAGCCACCCGCCTCGCCAGCCTCGTGCAAGGCAGGCGCAGGCCACACCGCCATCATGGTGCGCCGGGTGTTGGTGAAATGCGGCCGGCAGCGGCTGCTCCAATCGGAGTTGCGAACGGCCATCCAAGGGGGTGAGCCCAGGGTGTCCTCGGTCATCAGGCTGTAGCACGCGTGAGAGCGGGGGCCGGCGTCATGGTTGATGAAGCGCTGGGCCAGCGTGCAGCCCGGCACGCCCGACAAGCCGGGCATGTGCTCTTGGTCGTACCAGTGCAAGATTTCATCCAGCCAGCCGGGTGCCGGGTCGGTCTCCACCACGTAGTGGTGAAGGGGCGGCTGGCCACTGTCGTGGCCGGCCACGCTCAGCCCTTGCTCCAGCCGGCTCGCTTGCACGGCCGGCAAGCCGGGGGCCAGGCGGGACCAAGCCGCTTGCAGGCCGTGCATGTCGGCGGCCACCAGCTCTTGCGCCTGGTCCAGCCTCAAGTAGGCAAAAAACAGCTGCTCTGCGGCCCGGTAAGCCAGGCGCTCGGTGCGCAGCGGCCAGGCAGACTGGGCGCCCAAGGCCTGCAGGGCGGCGTGGGCAGCTGGGAGCTGCGCGGGAGGCAGGTGCAGCTCCAAGAAAATGCAATGCGTCAAAGCCATGGGGTTCAACCTAAATCCGGCAGTTGGGCGCGGCCGAGGGGCTGACGAAGCAGGTCTCTGGCTAGGCGCGAGTGCCCCCCGGACTGCCTGTCCGGGGGGTGCGAGCAACAACGCCAGAGGCCTGAAGCGGCAGACCTGCGGCCGTGCAGCGCTTTCACCCATGAGGTGAAGATCGTCGTGGGCGCAAGTGTTTGATTCATAAAGTTTTTCCAGCGGAAGCAAGCGGCTAACTGCCGGGTTTAGGTTCAATGCCGAAGGTTCAAGGTGAAGGGCTCAGTGGCCAATGTGCAGCGCCACCAGCAAGCGCGAGACCATGTTGTAGGCCGCCACGGTGGCCACCAGGTCGAGCTGGGTGCGGCTGCCAAACTCGGCCTGAATGCGCGCGTAGAGCGCGTCGGGCACCACGATCTCGCGGGTCATGGCGTCGGTCAACTCCAGCACCAGCTGCTCTTGGGGCGAGAGCTGAGCCGTGCTGAGGGGCTGCTGGCGCACGGCCTCTAGGGCTTGCGCGCTCAGGCCTGCAGCCAAGGCAATGGGCGCGTGGGCCTCGAATTCGTAGTGGGCGCCGTTGAGCACAGCCACCCGCAAAATGGCCAGCTCGCGCAGGTGAGCGGGCACGCTGCTGCGGTTGCGCACCGCAGACAACATTTGCTCCCAGCCGTGGGCCACGGCGGGGCTGTTGAGCAGCACCTGGTAGAGCGGCGAGATGCGACCGCGCTCGGCCAGGATGCGGGCCTCAATGTCGGCCAGCTCGGGCTGGCTGCCCGGGGTGATGGGGGGCAAGCGCATGGTGTCAGTCCGGTTTGATGTTTTTGGCCCGCACCATGCGCGCCCATTTTTCAGAATCTGACTTGAGCAAGGCGGCCAACTCGGCGGGCGACGACGCAGCAGGCTGCGCGCCCGAGTTGGTGAGCTTGCTGCGAATGGGCTCGCTCGCCAGTGCGGCGCGCACGGCCTTGTTCAGGCGCTCGACCTCGGCTGCAGGCGTGCCGCGGGTGGTGAACAGCGCGTACCAGTTGTCCGAATCCATGCCCTTGATGCCCATTTCCTCAAAGGTCTTGACCTCGGGCAGCAAGGGGTGGCGCTTGGCCGCCGCAATGCCTATGGGCCGCAATTGGCCCGAACGCACAAAGCCAATGAGGCCGGGAATGTCGCCAAAAAAGCCACTCACGTGGCCGGCCATGACATCGTTGAGCGCGGGAGCCGCGCCTTTGTAGGGCACGTGCACCAAATCGATTTTGGCCGCATCGCTGAGCTGCTCTGCCGCCAAGTGCGGCACGCTGCCGGTGCCTGAGGAAGCCATGGTCAAGGGCTTGTTGCCTGGCGTGCGGGCCGCAGCCACCATGTCGGCCCCTGTGGCCCAGGGCGATTTGCTGTTGACCACCAGCACCTCCACGTTGTTGACCACCAAGGACACCGGGGCCAAATCGCGCGGCGGGTCGTAGGGCAGTTTGTCATAGAGCGCTGGATTGATGGCCACCGCCCCCACGCTGGTGAGCCAGACGGTGCTTCCATCGGCGGGCGCGCGAATGACTGCCTCGGCCGCCACCGCGCCGTTGCCGCCGGCCCTGTTTTCCACCATGACCGGCTGGCCCAGCTCTTTGGCCATGCCCTCGGCCAGGGCGCGGCCCACAAAGTCCACAGGGCCGCCTGGCGGGAAGGCAATGAGCATGCGCACGGTCTTGGCTTGAGGCTGGGGCTGGGCCCAGGCCGAGGCGGCCAGCAGCACCGTTGCAACAAGCAGCGCCAAGGAGCGCTGTGGCTTTAAAAAATACCGCATGACTTTTCTCCAAATAGGAAACAAAAAAGGGGGGTCAGTCGCAGCGCACAGACATGCCGCCGTCGACCACGATTTCGGTGCCGGTCACAAAGCGCGACTCGTCCGAGGCCAAAAACAAAGCCGCGTTGGCGGTGTCCCGGCCGTCGCCCATGAAGGGCAGCGGAATGCGCGACTGGCGCTGGGCCAGCAGGGCTTGCACATCGCCACCGGCGCGCTGGCCCGCCAGGCGGTGCTCGACCATGGGCGTGTGCAGCTGGCCCGGCACCACGGTGTTCACGCGCAGGCCCTGGGCTGCGTACTGCACGGCGAGCACGCGGGAGAACTGGATCACCGCCGCCTTGGTGGCGGCGTAAGCAATTTGAGCAGCGCCCGTCCAGCGCAGGCCGGAGGTGGAAGACACATTGATGATGTTGCCCGAGCCCTGCGCCAGCATGTGGGGCAGCACATGCTTGCAGGCCAAAAACACGCTTTTGAGGTTGTGGTCGATTTGCGCGTCCCAAATTTCCTCGCTCATCTCCACCGGGCCGCCCTTGGCCGAGCCGCCCACGTTGTTGACCAGCACATCGATGCGGCCCAGCGTCTGCACGCACGCTTGCACGGCGGCGGCCAGGCTGGCGCTGTCGGTCACGTCGCAGGCCAGCGCATGGAACTGCCCACCCACGGCGGCCACCATCTCGGCGGTCTCGCGCATGCGCTCGGGCTCGCGGTCCAGCCCCATCACCAATGCGCCCTCTTGGGCAAAGCGCACCGCCACGGCCCGGCCATTGCCCCAGCCCGGCCCCACCGACCCGGCGCCTGAGACCAACACGGTTTTGCCGGCCAGCCGACCGGGGCTTGAACTTGAATGACTCGTCATGCGTGCAGTCTTAAAAACGGTAGAAAGCGGCGGGGTTGTCCACCAGCAAGCGCTCAAGCTGTGCGGGGCTGGGGGCGATGTGCGCCAAGGCATCGACCAGCTGACCGTCGTCTGGAATGTGGGTGTGGTTGGGGTGGGGCCAGTCCGTGCCCCACACGCAGCGATCGGGGAACTCGCTGAGCAGGTGACTGGCCAGCACCACCCCGGCCGAGTAGGGCGCGTCTTGTGGCCACTGCTGGGGCGGTCGGGGGTCCACCCGGTCTATGCCGCTGACCTTGACGTGCATGTGCGGCGCGCGCAGCAGTTTGATGAGGCCTTGAAAGTCTTGGCCCGCCACCCCCAGTGCCGCGTCCACCCGGCCCATGTGGTCGACCATGACAGGCACGGCGCTGCGCATGAAGACGCTGTGCAACTCG
>CANHKH010000279.1 GCA_947460165.1 Comamonadaceae bacterium | reverse complement strand
CGCACACCACTGCGGGCGCTGTGTGCAACAAGGGACCGCGACTCTGGGGCCACTGGGGGTGGCCTGGCGCCGCTGCGGTCGGGCCACAGTGTAGCCACAAGCTCAGCGCCTGCCCATGCGCCTCTGCGGGCTGGGCCCGCGCCTGAGGCTCAAGCGGCGGCCAGGGCCTGCGCCAAATCGGCGCTCAAATCGTCAATGTGCTCAATGCCCACGCACAGGCGCACCGTGTCTTCGGTCACGCCGGACTGGGCCAGCTCCTCGGCCGAGAGTTGGCGGTGCGTGGTCGATGCGGGGTGGGTGGCCAGTGAGCGCACGTCGCCAATGTTCACCAGCCGGGTGAACAGCTGCAGCGCGTCCAAAAAGCGCTCGCCCGCGGCCCGCCCGCCCTGCACGCCAAAGGTCAAGAGGCCGGAGGCGCGGCCGCCCATGAGTTGTTGCACCAGGGCGTGGTCGCGGTGCTCGGGCAAGCCCGCGTAGTTGACCCATTGCACCTTGGGGTGTTGCTGCAGAAAGCGGGCCACGGCCAGGGTGTTGTCGCAAATGCGGTCCATGCGCAGGGGCAGGGTTTCAATGCCTTGCAAGATCAAAAACGAATTGAAGGGCGAGATGGCAGCCCCCATGTTGCGCAGCGGCACCACGCGGGCGCGGCCAATGTAGGCGGCCGCACCCAGCGCCTCGGTGTAGACCACGCCGTGGTAGCTCACGTCGGGCTCGTTCAGGCGCTTGAAGCGCTCTTTGTGCTGGGCCCAAGGAAACTTGCCCGAATCAATGATGGCCCCGCCTATGCTGTTGCCGTGGCCGCCCAGGTACTTGGTGAGGGACTGCACCACGATGTCGGCGCCGTGTTCAATGGGGCGGCACAGGTAGGGGCTGGGCACGGTGTTGTCCACGATGAGCGGCACGCCATGGCGGTGCGCTATCTCGGCCAGGGCGGCAATGTCGGTCACGTTGCCGCGCGGGTTGCCCAAAGACTCGCAGTAAATGGCTTTGGTGCGTGCGTCGATCAGCGGCTCAAAGCTGGCCGGATCGTCCGAGTTGGCAAAGCGGGTTTGAATGCCGTACTGCGGCAGCGTGTGGGCAAACAGGTTGTAGGTGCCGCCATAGAGCGCCGTGGCCGAGACAATGTTGTCGCCCGCCTCGGCAATGGTTTGAATGGCGTAGGTGATGGCCGCTTGGCCCGAGGCCACGGCCAGGGCGCCTATGCCGCCTTCGAGCGCGGCCACCCGGGCTTCGAGCACCGACTGGGTCGGGTTCATGATGCGGGTGTAAATATTGCCCGGCACCTTCAGGTCAAACAAGTCGGCGCCGTGCTGGGCGCTGTCAAAGGCGTAAGCCACGGTTTGGTAAATCGGTGGCACCACGGCTTTGGTGGTGGGGTCGGGGCTGTAGCCGGCGTGAACGCTGCGGGTCTCAAATTTCCAGGAGTCAGACATGGTGTGTTCCTTTGGAGTGGCTGAAAGTAGCTCCAAAGAATACACGCAAGAACTTGTTGTTAGCCTTTGATGTGCATGGGAGTGCGGCGCATCAGCAATTGCGCAGCCACCGCCACCGCAATCACCTCGGGCTCTTTGCCCACCAGGCCTGGCAGGCCAATGGGGCAGCTCACCTGGGCCAACTCCTCTGGGCTGAAACCCTTCGCCTGCAGCCGGTGGCTGAAGCTGGCCCATTTGGTGTGGCTGCCGATCAGGCCCACAAAGGCCAGATCACCCTGTGCGCGTTGGCGCTTGAGGCAGGCGGCCACGATGTCCAGGTCTTCGGCGTGGCTGAAACTCATGATCAGCACCTCAGAGCCAGGGGCCAAGTCTGGCACGGCGCTGTGCACCGGCTCGGCATGATCGCAGTGCACACGCGCGGGCAAGCCGGTGGGGAACACGCCTTCTCGGCTGTCTATCCAGGTCAGCGCATAGGGCAGGGTGAGCAGCAAGCGAGCCAGGGCGTGGCCCACATGGCCGCCGCCAAACAGTGCCACCGGCGCCAGCGGGGACTGAAGGCGCTGCCGCAGGCGGGTGATGTCGCTGGCGTGTACGCGTTCAAACTCCAGCATCACCACGCCGCCGCAGCACTGGCCCAAGGAGGGGCCCAGTGCCAAGCGCTGTGGGTGGGCGGGCAGCTGGGGGTCTTGGAGCAGCCGGCGGGCCTGGGCCATGGCCTGGTGCTCCAGCTGGCCACCGCCTATGGTGCCCACCACGCGGTCTGCAAAGACGGCCATCCAAGTGCCCAATTCGCGTGGCACCGAGCCCTGGGTGCGGGCCACTGTCACCAGCACGGCGCAAGCCTGCGCCAGCTGCTCCAGCAAGCGCTCAGGCAGCTCTGGCAGTTCAGACATGTCGTTCATCGGTGTAGGCATGACGGATCTTGAAGGGGTGCAGATGACCGATGTGTGTGAAGGCTTGGCCCAGCGTTCGATTTATTGATTGCAAAGCAGTGACAATTGGTTCAAAGTGAAGGCCTTGCAGTGTGCCGATGTGATGGGCGACGCAGGCTGCAAAAGCATAGCTGACCATGGAGAAGCTCTTTGACATTGCCCTTGCACTCTGTGCCCGACCTGGGTGAACCAGCCCCCAGCTTGCGCCGCCTGCGCTCATGGAGCTTGCTGGCCTTGCTGGCCGCCCTGCTGGCGGCCTGCAGCACCCCGCCGCCTATCAGGCAAGACCGCCCCATTCCCCCGCCGGCCTCGGCACCCCAGCCTGAGCCCGTGCCCGTACCCGTGCCGCTGGTGGTGCTCAAGCCGCTGCCGCCGCTGGCACCTGTCCCTGCCCCTGCGCCCGTGGCCGAGCCGCCATTGGTCACGCCGGCGCTGCGCTATGCCACCGCCACCACGCCGCGCGACTACCGCCGCTACGGCGCCTCTCACATTTACGCCCAGAACGAGGCGCGTATTTTCAAGGGAAAAATGCCGCCCATGCTGTACGCCGTGGGGGTGCTGAATGTGGACCTGGACAGCCGGGGCCAAGTGCAGCGCCTGGACTGGATGCGTGCGCCCAAACACGCCCCAGAGGTGATGGCCGACATCGAGCGCATGGTGCGCGCGGCCGCCCCATTTCCTGCGCCCGCCCGCATGGGCCGTGTGACCTGGACCGACGTGTGGCTGTGGGACAAAAGCGGGCGTTTCCAACTCGATACGCTGACCGAAGGCCAGCGCAGCCGCTGAACAGCCTGGTCAGGCTCGAGCCGGCACCTGCGGCCTGAACGGCGTGGGCCCAAGGCCGGGCAGTGGTCGCCCGCTGGCAGCGGGCCGGACCCCTTCAGCTGGCCTGAGATTCGGTGTCGGTCTTGAAAAGCGCGGCCAGCTTGCGTTTGGGCTTGATGTTGGCCGAAATCCGCGTGCTGGTCTTGGGCGCGCTTTCCCAGGCGGGCGTGACCTCAGCGGGGGTGCTGGCTTGGTAAGGCTGGTCAAAGAAGGGGTCGCGTGACTTGGGGGCCGGGCGGGCCGGGCGCTCTGCACGCTCTGGTCTATCGGTGCGTGAGCTGCGCTCGCCGTGTTCACTGCGCTCAGGGCGGCGGCGGCCCTCGTCGTCGCGGCTGCGCTGGCCGCGGCCACCATCGTTAAAGCGCTCACCGCTGGGGGCTTGGCCCTCATCGAGTTCCAGGGCTTCGAGTTCCAGCGGGGTCTTGATGAGCTTTTCAATGTCAACCACCAGGCGCTGGTCGCTGGGGGAGGCAAAGGTCACGGCCAGGCCAGAGGCGCCGGCGCGGCCGGTGCGGCCTATGCGGTGCACATAGTCTTCGGCGTTGAAAGGCACGTCAAAGTTGAAGACGGCCGGCACGTCCTTGATGTCCAGGCCGCGCGCGGCCACGTCGGTGCACACCAGCAACTCGACCTCGCCTTTTTTGAAGGATTCCAGCGCTTTGAGGCGCTCGTCCTGGCTTTTGTCGCCGTGCAGGGCGGTGGTTTTCAGGCCCTCGCGCTCGAGCGAGCGGGCCAGGCGGGCGCAGCCCAGCTTGCTGTTGACGAAGACAAAAGCCTGGGTGATGCCGCGCTCACGCAGTATTTTCACCAAGGCGCGGCGCTTGTCATCCACCGCCACGGCATAAAAGTGCTGCTCCACGGTGGAGGCCGTGGCATTGGAGCGGGCCACCTCGATGGTCACCGGGTCTTGCAAGTAGCTGGACGCCAGGCGCTTGATCTCGGGCGAGAAGGTGGCCGAAAACAGCAGCGTGGTGCGTTTTTTGGGCAGGTAAGACAAGATGCGCTGCAGGTCGGGCAAAAAGCCGATGTCCAGCATGCGGTCGGCCTCGTCGAGCACCACGTACTCCACCTGGTTGAGCACCGCGTTTTTGGCCTCAATATGGTCTAACAAACGCCCAGGGGTGGCAATGAGCACCTCCACGCCGGCTTTGAGCTCGGCGGTTTGCGGCTTCATGTCCATGCCGCCAAAGACCACGGCGCTGCGCAGTTTGGTGTGCTTGGCATACAGCTTGACCTGCTCGGCCACCTGCACGGCCAGCTCGCGCGTGGGCAGCAGCACCAGGGCGCGCACCGGGTGGCGGGCAGGTGAGGTAGAAGGGTTTTCATGCACCATCATGCGCTGCAGCAGGGGCAGCGAGAAAGCGGCGGTCTTGCCGGTGCCGGTTTGCGCGGCGCCCATGACATCGCGGCCTTGCAGCACCACAGGAATGGCTTGTTCCTGAATGGGCGTCATGGATTCGTAGCCCATGTCGGCCACGGCTTGGGCCAGTGCGGGGTTCAACTGGAGCTTGGAAAAAGATGCGGTCATGGTTGCAGATTGTCCCATGGCCCATGGCCAGCCCAGGCAAGTGCCTCTGTGGG
This sequence comes from Comamonadaceae bacterium, assembly GCA_947460165.1. Classification (GTDB taxonomy): domain Bacteria; phylum Pseudomonadota; class Gammaproteobacteria; order Burkholderiales; family Burkholderiaceae_C; genus Polaromonas. Next base: position 333 of record CANHKH010000279.1, on the reverse strand, counting down.
CCGCTTTTTGTGAGGGCTTCGCTGACCCTTGCTGGCGTGCCTGGGCTGGCACACTGGCCCCACTTCGGGTTACAAAGTGGTGACCGTGGGCAGTTTTTGGCCCAGGCTTGGGGAGTGATGTTCATGAGGCACTTTTGTCTGTTGGGCTGGATCTGGTTGAGCATGATGCTGGCCGGTTGCGCCACGACCTTGAGCACCCAGGTCACTCGATTCCAGGCCTGGAGCCCGGAGCTGGCGCAGTCCAGTTTCGCGTTTGTGCGGCCGGTGGACCCCAGCCGCGAGCTCGAGCAGGCGAGCTATGAAGCTGCGGTGGCCGCCGAGCTGCACCGCCTG
>CANHKH010000278.1 GCA_947460165.1 Comamonadaceae bacterium | reverse complement strand
TTGATGAAGTTCCACATGCGCTTGCCCGCATTGGGGCCGCCTTGGGCGTCCGCAGGGCGGATTTCGTAGGCGGGCATGTCGTTTTTGGGCTGGACTGAAATGCTTTGGGTCTGGCCACCCACGCGCAGCTCGTCAATGCGGGTGCCCGCGTCTTCCGTGCGAATGCGCTCAATGGTCTGGTTGCCCGGACCCGGCTGCACGCTGGGCTGGGCCGTGCGTGCGGCTTGGCCCTGAGACCAGGCGGGCGCAGCCAAGCTCAGCATCAGGCCAGCGGCCAGCAGGGGGCGGTAAAACATGTGCATGGGCCCAATTGTAGAGGGCGGGCAGGGGCTGTGCAGTCTGGCGCAGAGGGCGCGGGGCGCAGCTGAGTTGTCCAGAGGTTTGGCATGCTCGCTCCACAAGCCATCCACAGTCGCTGCACAGTCTCTCCACAGCCCAGGCACCCACCCCGGCTTGCGGTCCACACAGATTCAACAGGCGGTCCACACGTCTTCCACAGGGCTTGCACAGGCTTTGGGTCTGTGCCTGTCGATTTTTGCGCGGGTTTCCCGTTCAAGCCGGCATTCTTGGACAATGCCCGCATGAGCAAGAAAACACTGCTGCTGGTGGATGGTTCCAGCTACCTGTACCGCGCCTTCCACGCCATGCCCGACCTGCGGGCCACGCCAGGGGATGCGAGCAGCCCCGCCACTGGGGCCATACGCGGCATGATCAACATGATGCAAAAGCTGCGCAAAGACGTGCGCGCCGATTACGCGGCTTGCATCTTTGACGCCAAAGGCCCCACCTTTCGCGACGCGCTCTACCCCGCTTACAAGGCCCAGCGCTCGCCCATGCCCGACGACCTGCGCAGCCAGGTCGAGCCCATCCACGAGGTGGTGCAGCTCATGGGCTGGCAGGTGCTCAATGTGCCCGGCGTGGAGGCCGACGACGTGATTGGCACGCTGGCCTGCCTGGCCTCGGCCCAGGGCATGGAGGTGATCGTCTCCAGCGGCGACAAAGACCTGTCGCAGCTGGTGGACGAGCACATCACCATCATTGACACCATGAACGACAAGCGCCGCGACGTGGCGGGTGTGGAGGCCGAATTTGGCGTGCCGCCCCGGCTGATGATCGACTACCAAACCCTGATTGGCGACACCGTGGACAACGTGCCCGGCGTGCCCAAGGTCGGCCCCAAGACGGCGGCCAAGTGGCTGCAAGAGTTTGGCTCGCTGGACGCGCTCATGTTGCGGGCCGATGAGATCAAGGGCGTGGCCGGCGAGAACCTGCGCGCCAGCCGCGACTGGCTGCCGCTGGGCCGCCAGCTGCTCACCATCAAGACCGATTGCGACCTGACAGGCCATGTCACTGGCCTGCCGTCTTTCGACGGCCTGCCCCTGGCCCCCCAGCAGACCGAGGCGCTGCAGGCTTTTTACGAAAAATATGGTTTTAAGTCGCTGGCCAAAAGCTTGGAGGCGCCTGGCCAGAAGCTGGCCACGCCCGCGGCGTCCAAATCGGCCGCTCAAAGCGAGCCAGGTTTGTTTGATGCGCCCGAGCAGGACGCAGCGCAGCCGGCCGCCCCGCCCAGCCCTGTGGCCTATGACACCATCTTGACCTGGGAGGCCTTCGAGTCCTTGCTGGCCCAGCTGCAGGCGGCCGAGCTGGTGGCGCTGGACACCGAAACCGACTCGCTGGACGCCATGCGCGCGCGCGTGGTGGGCCTGAGCTTTTCGGTGGCCCAGGCGCAGGCGGACTACATTCCCCTGGCGCACAACTACCCGGACGCACCGGCCCAGCTGCCGCTGGACGAGGTGCTCGCGCGACTCAAGCCTTGGCTGGAAGATGCTTCCCGCGCCAAGCTGGGCCAGCATGTCAAGTACGACAGGCATGTGCTGGCCAACCACGGCATTGAGGTGCGCGGCTACAGGCACGACACCATGCTGCAAAGCTATGTGCTGGAGGTGCACAAGCCGCACGGTTTGGCCAGCTTGGCCGAGCGGCATCTGGGGCGCAGCGGCATCAGCTATGAAGACTTGTGCGGCAAAGGCGCTTCGCAAATCAAGTTCAACCAGGTCGACATTGCCAAGGCTGCCGAGTATTCCTGCGAAGACGCCGAACAAACCCTGGGCGTGCACCGCGTGCTGTGGCCCATGCTTGAGGCCAACGACAAGCTGCGCTTTATCTACGAGCTGGAAATCCAGAGCAGCGAGGCCCTCTTTCGCATTGAGCGCAATGGTGTGCTGATTGACGCACCCATGCTGGCCAAGCAAAGCGCAGACCTGGGCGCGCGCATTGTGGAATTGGAAACCCAGGCCCATGCGCTGGCTGGCCAGCCCTTTAATTTGGGCAGCCCCAAGCAAATTGGCGAGATTTTCTTTACCAAGCTGGGCCTGCCCGTGGTCAAGAAAACCGCCACAGGCGCGCCCTCCACCGACGAAGAGGTGCTGGAAAAACTCGCCGAAGACTACCCGCTGCCGGCCAAAATTTTGGAGCACCGCAGCCTGTCCAAGCTCAAAGGCACTTACACCGACAAGCTGGCCCAACTGGCGCACCCGCGCACCGGCCGCGTGCACACGCATTACGCCCAGGCCGTGGCGGTGACGGGGCGGCTGTCGAGCAACGAGCCCAATTTGCAGAACATTCCCATCCGCACGGCCGAGGGCAGGCGCGTGCGCGAGGCCTTTGTGGCCGCGCCCGGCTGCGTGATTGCCAGCGCCGATTACTCGCAAATTGAGCTGCGCATCATGGCCCACATCAGCGGCGATGAGGCCTTGCTGCACGCCTTCAACGAGGGCCTGGACGTGCACCGCGCCACGGCGGCCGAGGTCTTTGGCGTGCCGCTGGCGCAGGTCAGCACCGAGCAGCGCCGCTACGCCAAAGTGATCAACTTTGGCCTGATTTACGGCATGAGCAGCTTTGGCCTGGCCAAAAATTTAGGGATTGAGACCAAGGCCGCCGCCGCCTACATTGACAAGTACTTTCAGCGCTACCCCGGCGTCAAACAGTACATGGACGAGACCCGACTGTCGGCCAAAAGCCGGGGCTATGTGGAGACCGTGTTTGGCCGGCGCCTGTACTTGCCCGAGATCAACTCGCCCAACGGCCCGCGCCGCAGCGGCGCCGAGCGCGCGGCCATCAACGCGCCCATGCAGGGCACGGCGGCCGACCTCATCAAGCTGAGCATGGTCAAGGTGCAGCAGGTGCTGGACGAGCAGCAGCGTGCCAGCCGCGTCATCATGCAGGTGCATGACGAGCTGGTGATGGAGGTGCCCGAGGCCGAAGTGGACTGGGTGCGCACAGAAATTCCCCGCCTGATGGCCGGCGTGGCCGAGCTGCGTGTGCCCTTGCTGGCCGAGATCGGCATGGGGCCCAATTGGGAACAAGCGCATTGAGCCATCGCTGCTTGCACCAAACCTTCATGCTTAAATTTGTCAATCATTAACCCTTCAGCCCGTTCAGGCGGGCTGGCTTTCTAAGATCAATCTTTTTTTCATTCACGGAGACCGCCATGCTCAGCTCAGACCAGATCACCGATTCGCACAGCCTGCTCAACGCCAAAGAAGGTGAAACTGGCGCCAGCCGCCGCACCGCGCTCAAGGCCGCCTTGAGCGTGGGCTACGCGGCAGCGGCCATGCCCATCATGGCGCAGACCGCCATCCGCACCTCCACCGAAGGGCTGCGCGCGGGCGAGTTCAGCTTTGAGGTCAATGGCTTTAAGGTGCCGGCTTACTTTGCCGCGCCCGCCGGGCAAACCAATTTGCCCGTGGTGCTGGTGGTGCAGGAAATTTTTGGCCTGCACGAGTACATTGCCGACGTGGCCCGCCGCTTTGCCAAGGCTGGCTTTTTGGCCGTGGCGCCCGACATGTTTGCCCGCCAGGGCGATGCGCGCAGCTACACCGACATCCCCAAGCTGCAGGCTGAAATTGTCAGCAAAGTGCCAGATGCCCAAGTGATGGCCGACCTCGACGGCGCCACCCAGTGGGCGCTGGCCAATGGTGGCGATGCCCGCAAAGTCAACATCACTGGCTTTTGCTGGGGCGGCCGCATTGTGTGGCTCTATGCCCAGCAGCGCCCCATCCATGCCGGCGTGGCTTGGTACGGCCGGTTGGTGGGCAACAGCTCGCCCATGACCCCGCGCCACCCCCTGGAAGGCGCGGCCGAGCTCAAAGCCCCGGTGCTGGGCCTGTACGGTGGGGCCGACACGGGCATTCCGGTGAGCACCGTGGACCAAATGAAGGCCGCTTTGGCCCAGGCTGGCAGCCAGGGCAACCGCGCGGCCGCCCAGTCGCGTTTTGTGGTCTACCCCGACGCGCCGCATGCCTTTCATGCCGACTACCGCGCCAGCTACCGCCCAGCGCCCGCAGCCGACGGCTTTGGGCAGGCCTTGGCCTGGCTGCGCAACCCTCAGCAAAGCTGATTCGTGCCCGCGCGCCTTGATCCGCGGGCATGGCCCGCGGGTCAGGGGCCCAGTCCCGGGGATAATTGCTTTTTTCGCCCTTTTGGGTGAACACCCGCCAAAGCTGTGCATCGTTGTGGCGGGTGCGATACGTCCTCCCCGAAAGACATGAACGAATGACCCTGGCCACCATCCTTTTGGCCACCTTGCTCGCCGGCATCGGCAGCGTTTGGCTCGCCGCTTTGCTGGGCTTTGGCCTGCTGGCCCGCTACACCCAACACATGCTCAGCCTGGCGGCGGGCGCTTTGTTGGCCACGTCTTTCACTTTGCTCTTGCCTGAAGCGTTTGAAAGCGATGTGGAGCCCTCCCGGCTGTTGACCACGGTGCTGGGCTGCCTGATTTTTTTCTTTTTGCTCGACAAGGCCGAACTGTGGCACCACGGGCATGAGCACCACCACGGTGAGCATGAGCACGCCGGCCATCACCACCATGGCTCTGCCGCCCAGCCGGCCCAGGATCAGGGCCTGCTGCGCTCTGGCGGCTGGGCGGTGCTCACGGGTGACACCTTGCATTGCTTTGCCGATGGTGTGCTGATTGCTTCGGCCTTTGTGGCCGACCCTGCGCTGGGCTGGCTGGCGGCTTTGGCTGTGCTGATGCATGAGGTGCCGCACCACATGGGCGATCTGGCGGTGGTGCGCGAGACCAGCGTGAACCGGCGCATGGCCGTCATCAAGGTCTC
>CANHKH010000277.1 GCA_947460165.1 Comamonadaceae bacterium | reverse complement strand
TGATGCGGTGTCGCGTGGTCTGCGCCTTGCTGGAGGTGATGCTGACTTTTTGACCCACCAAGGCGTTGAGCAGCGTGGACTTGCCCACGTTGGGCTTGCCCACAATGGCCACGGTGCCGCAGCGCTGACCGGCCACGGGTGTGGTGGGCGCCGCACCGCCTCGGCTGGCCAGGGCCTGGGCCAGCATGGCGTCCAGGTCCTGCGGGGCTTGCTCGGGGGAGGAATCGGGGTTCATGAAGGGTTCAACAGGCCAGGCCCGCCGCTCACAGTGACAGTGTCTTGATATGGGCCAGCATGGCGCTGGCCGCAGCCTGCTCGCCGGCCCGTCGGGAGGCGCCTATGCCGCGCTCCATGCGGGCCAACTCGACCACTTCGCATTCCACGTCAAAGGTTTGCTGGTGCGCAGCGCCAAAAGTGCCCACCACGCGGTACACGGGCAGGTTCATTTTGCGGCCCTGCAACCACTCCTGCAACTCGGTTTTGGGGTCTTTGCCTATGGCCGACATGCGGGGGGTGATGTCCACGTCTTTGAAGAGACGGCGCACCAGGGCCGAGGCCACTTCAAAACCCGCGTCCAGGTACACCGCGCCGAGCACCGCCTCCAGGGCATCGGCCAAGATGGACGGACGCTTGTAGCCGCCCGAGCGGGCTTCACCCTCGCCCAATCTGAGCAAAGCTGGCAAGCCCAGCGTGGTGGCCAATTGGTACAAGGTGTCTTGCTTGACCAAGTTGGCACGCACACGGGAGAGGTCTCCTTCAGGTTGGTCTGACAGGCGCTCGTAGAGCAAGCCAGCCACAGCCAAGTTGAGCACCGAATCGCCCAAAAACTCCAGCCGCTCGTTGTGGTCGGCTGAAAAGCTGCGGTGGGTCAGCGCCAGTTGCAACAGACGCACATCACGAAAACCGTGGCCAATCCGGTGCTGCAGTGCAGCCAGTGGGTCCGGGGAATCGGTGGGTCTCACAGAATGGCCAAGGGCTTCAGTCAAACGAGCCTATGCGCTTGAGCTTGCCAAAGTTCATCCAGACAAAAAAGGCCTTGCCCACGATGTTTTCTTCAGGCACAAAGCCCCAAAAGCGCGAATCCAGCGAGTTGTCTCGGTTGTCACCCATCATGAAGTAATGGCCTGCCGGGACCTTGCAGACCACACCCTCGGTGCTGTAGCGGCAGTTTTCGCGGAACTTGAAGTCTTCAACCCCCGGCACAAAGGCCGGCCGGTCAGGCTCCACCAAAATGCGGTACTTGCGGCCACCGTCGGCCGTGGACTCTTCCAATTGTTTGGAGTAGCGCAGGGCATCTTCATCAAAAAAGTCTGGCAATACTTTTTGCACCAAGGGCTGGCCGTTGACCGTGAGCTGCTTGTTGAGGTAAGCCACCTCGTCACCGGGCACGCCCACCACACGCTTGATGTAGTCCAAGCTGGGCTTAGGGGGGTAGCGAAACACCATCACGTCGCCACGGGCTGGTGAGTTGTTGCTGATGACCTTGGCGTTGATCACCGGCAGACGCACGCCGTAATGGAACTTGTTGACCAAGATCAGGTCGTTGATCCACAGCGTGGGGATCATGGAGCCCGAAGGAATTTTGAAGGGCTCAAACAAGAAGGAGCGCAGAATGAACACCACCACAATGACCGGAAACAGGCCTGCGGTCCAGTCCAACCACCAGGGTTGCCTGAGCAACTGCTCCTTGGCCTGAACCAGGTCGAGCTCATCGGCGCGTATACCGTTTTTGGCGAATTCGGCTTGACGCTGCAAATGCCCTGCTTCCAGGGCCTGAGCCGCACGCTGGCGGGAGGGCAAAAAGTACATGCGCTCGGCCAGCCAGTACACGCCAGTGACGGTGGTGGCCAGCAACAGCAACAAGGCAAAGTTGCCGTCGAGCAGACCCATGTACCAAGAAGTGCCATAGCCCACAAACGCGGCCAGCACAAAGGCGGTGAGTGTGCCCATCAGAGTATTGCTCATTCTTCCACCTGCAAAATGGCCAAGAATGCTTCTTGCGGGACTTCGACAGAGCCGATTTGTTTCATGCGCTTTTTGCCGGCTTTTTGTTTTTCAAGCAGTTTGCGTTTGCGTGAAATGTCACCACCGTAGCACTTGGCAATCACGTTTTTACGCAAGGCTTTGATTGTCTCACGCGCAATGATGTTGCCCCCAATGGCCGCCTGGATGGCCACGTCAAACTGCTGGCGGCTGATGATCTCGCGCATCTTGGCCACCACCCCGCGGCCGCGGTACTGCGACTGGCTGCGGTGCACGATGATGGACAAGGCGTCGACCTTTTCGCCGTTGAGCAAAATGTCGACCTTGACCACGTCAGAGGCGCGGTACTCTTTGAACTCATAGTCCATGGACGCGTAGCCGCGACTGACGGATTTGAGCTTGTCAAAAAAGTCCAGCACGATCTCGCCCAGCGGCATGTCGTAGGTCAGCATGACCTGCTTGCCGTGGTAGGCCATGTTTTGCTGCTGGCCTCGCTTGAGGTTGGCCAGCGTCATCACCACACCCACATAGTCTTGCGGCATGTACAGGTGCACGGTGACGATGGGTTCGCGGATTTCCTCGATGCGGCCCACATCGGGCATCTTGGAGGGGTTTTCCACCATCAACACCTCGCCGCCTGTGCGCACCACCTGGTAGACCACGCTGGGCGCGGTGGTGATGAGGTCTTGGTCGAACTCGCGCTCCAACCTTTCTTGCACGATCTCCATGTGCAAGAGGCCCAAGAAACCGCAGCGAAAGCCAAAGCCCAGCGCCTGGCTGACCTCGGGCTCGTAGCGCAAGGCCGCGTCGTTGAGTTGCAGCTTTTCAAGCGCGTCGCGCAAGCCGTCGTACTCACTGGCCTCCGAAGGATAAAGACCGGCAAACACCTGGGGCTGGATTTCCTTGAAGCCGGGCAAGGCCTCGGTGGCAAAAGCCAGGTTGGCGCCGCTGCTGGCCTTGATGGCAGTCACGGTGTCACCCACCTTGGCGGCGGTGAGTTCTTTGATGCCGGCAATGATGTAGCCCACCTCGCCGGCCTCCAGCGACTCACGCGACTCGTTGGCCGGCGTGAAGACGCCCAGCTTTTCCGCGTTATAGACCGTCTCGGTGGCCATCATCTTGATGCGGTCGCCTCTGGCCAAGCGGCCATCGACCACGCGCACCAGCATGACCACGCCCACATAGGCGTCGTACCAGCTGTCGACGATCATGGCGCGCAAAGGCGCGTTGGGGTTGCCGCGCGGCGGGGGCACCTTGGCCACCACCAGTTCAAGAATGTCGTCTATGCCCATGCCTGTTTTGGCCGAGCAAGGAATGGCGTCGGTGGCGTCAATGCCGATGACGTCTTCAATCTCTTGCTTGGCGTTCTCAGGATCGGCTTGAGGCAAATCCATTTTGTTGAGCACAGGCAGCACCTCCACACCGAGGTCCAGCGCGGTGTAGCAGTTGGCCACCGTCTGCGCTTCCACGCCTTGCGAGGCATCGACCACCAGCAGTGCGCCTTCACAGGCCGACAAGGAACGACTCACCTCATAAGAGAAGTCCACATGGCCGGGTGTGTCTATCAAATTGAGGTTGTAGACCTGGCCATTTTTGGCTTTGTATTGGAGTGCAGCGGTCTGCGCTTTGATGGTTATCCCACGCTCTTTTTCGAGGTCCATGGAGTCGAGCACCTGCGCGCTCATCTCGCGGTCTTCCAGGCCGCCGCAGCGCTGGATCAGGCGGTCGGCCAGCGTGGACTTGCCATGGTCAATGTGCGCAATGATGGAGAAGTTTCTGATGTGATTCATCAAGGGGATCGCCTAAGTGCTTGAATGTATTGCGTGGTACAGCCAGCTGTTTGCCTGCCGACCATAAAAAAGGGCGCGTCGTAGTGCGACGCGCCCTGAACCAACAATCTATGGCAACTGCGATAGTTGGGTCTTCATTGTAGGGAAAAAGCCAGAAATGCATAGCCTGAGCAGGGTCCAGCTCCGGGCGTTGCAGGTCAGCAACAAGATTTTTATGCACAACTTATCCACAAATTCAATTGCACAACCTTGGGACAACTTGTGGGTGATCTGTGGATGGATTGGGAATCTCACCAAAGAGGCCTCTGGCAGCCATTTTTGGGGGTTCTTTATGAGCTTAGGGACGCTGAATACGAGGCGATTCTACAGAAAGTCATGAGGGCAGAAGGATAAGTTAGTAAGCGCACACAATCCAATCACCCTCAAAGCCAAGGAATTTTTACCTAAAAGCAAAAAAGTAAACGCATTTTGGCCAGTCTGACGACCCTGAAAGACCCCATAGCCCAGTGCATTGCAAGGACATTGAGGGCCCTGGAAGGGCCGCCAGCGCGGGTGGCCAGGCTCAGCGGGCAGGCCGAATCAGCACGTACTGGGCCAGTTCGCCACGCCGCAGTTGCACCACCACAGGCTTGGTTTTATCAGCTCGGTTGATGGCTTGCTCAAAGTCGCGCATGTTGTTCACCTCCACGTTGCCGACGGCCACGATCACGTCGCCCTCGCGCAAACCAGCGCGGGCGGCAGCGCCTTCAGCGGCTTCCACACGCACACCACCGCGCAGCTTGAGCTCTTTCTTTTGGGCCTCGGTCAACTCAGCCACGCCCAGGCCCATGGTTTGCGCGGGACCGGCGCTGGGCGGCTTGGGTTCATTGGCCGTGGGCTTGCGCTTGGGGGCTTCGGCCTCGAGCTCGGCCACGGTCACCATCAACTCGCGCTGGGCACCTCGGCGAAACACCGTCACCGTTGAACGCGTGCCTGGCTTGATGTTGCCCACCAGGCGCGGCAGGTCGCTGGATTTTTCAATGGCCTTGCCGTCGAATTTCAAAATGATGTCGCCCGCCTCAATGCCTGCCTTGTCGGCCGGGGCACCGGCTTCCACGCCACGCACCAAGGCGCCTTGGGGCCGGCCCAGGCCAATGGCCTCGGCCACCTCTTTGCTCACTTGGTCGATCTGCACCCCAATGCGGCCACGCGTGACGCGCCCGCTGCTGCGCAGCTGCTCAGACACGCGGATGGCTTCGTCGATGGGAATGGCAAAAGAGATGCCTTGAAAGCCACCTGAGCGTGAATAAATTTGGCTGTTGATGCCAATCACCTCGCCGCGCATGTTGATGAGCGGGCCGCCCGAGTTGCC
>CANHKH010000276.1 GCA_947460165.1 Comamonadaceae bacterium | reverse complement strand
CTCTTTGGGCTCGCTCATCATTGCGCTGGGGCTGTTGGTGGACGACGCCATCATTGCGGTGGAAATGATGGTGCGCAAAATGGAGGAGGGCTACGACAAAGTCCGCGCCGCCACTTTTGCCTACGAGGTCACGGCCATGCCCATGCTGACGGGCACGCTCATCACCGCCGTGGGTTTTTTGCCCATTGGCATGGCCAAGTCGGTCACGGGGGAGTACACCTTTGCCATTTTTGCGGTGACGGTGTTGGCGCTGCTGCTGAGCTGGATTGTGTCGGTCTACTTTGTGCCCTACCTGGGCACGCTGCTGCTCAAGCCCCCGCAGGCCGCGCAGCCTGGCCAGGTGCATCAAGCACACCCAGAGCACATTGAGAGCTTTGACTCGCCTGTCTACCAAGGGCTCAGGCGCGCCGTGGGTTGGTGCGTGGACAACCGCTGGAAGACCATTGTGGCCACCTTGGCCTTGTTTGCCTTGGGCATCGTGGGCATGGGCCGGGTGCAGCAGCAGTTCTTCCCCGACTCCAGCCGGCCCGAGGTCTTGGTGGACTTGTGGTTCCCAGAAGGCACGCCTTTTGAAGCCAACGAGGCCACCGTCAAGCGGGTCGAGCAGCGCCTCATGGCGCTGCCCGGCGCCGTGACCGTGAGCACCTGGGTGGGCTCGGGCGTGCCGCGCTTTTACCTGCCGCTGGACCAGGTGCTGCCGCAGGCCAATGTCTCGCAGCTGATTGTGTTGGCGCATGACCTGCCGGCCCGCAAGCAATTGCTCACGCAGCTGCCCGGGCTCTTGGCCCAAGAGTTTCCTGAGGTGCGTGGCCGCGTCAAGCTGCTGCCCAACGGCCCGCCTGTGCCTTACCCCGTGCAGTTTCGCGTGGCCGGCCCTGACCCGCAGGTGCTGCGCGGGCTGGCCGATGAGGTCAAGCAGGCGATGCGCCAAAACACGAACATGCGCGGCGTCAACGACAACTGGAACGAGTCGGTCAAGTCCATTCGCCTGGAGGTGGACCAGGCCAAGGCCAGGGCGCTGGGCGTGAGCAGCCAGTCGATTGCGCAGGCCTCGCGGGTCAGCTTGGGCGGCAGTTCTGTGGGCCAGTTCCGCGAGGGCGACAAGCTCATAGACATTGTGCTGCGCCAACCCGCAGACGAGCGGGCGCTGCTGTCAGACTTTGCCAACAGCTACGTGGCCACGGCCAGCGGGCGCATGGTGCCCTTGACGCAAATTGCCAAACCCGTTTTTGCCTGGGAGCCCGGCGTTTTGTGGCGTGAAAACCGCAGCTACGCCATCACCGTGCAGGGCGACATTGTCGAAGGCCTGCAAGGCGCCACCGTGAGCGCGCAGCTCTTGCCCGAGTTGCGCAAGTTGGAGCGCCGCTGGGCTGAAACGGGCCAGGCGGCTTACCGCATTGCGGTGGCCGGTGCCGTGGAAGAAAGCAGCAAGGGCTCGGCCTCCATTGCCGCTGGCGTGCCGCTCATGCTGTTTTTGACCTTCACCTTGCTCATGCTGCAGCTGCAAAGCTTCAGCCGGGCGGTGCTGGTGTTTGTCACTGGCCCCTTAGGGATTGCCGGGGTGGCTGGCGCGCTGCTGGTGCTCAACCGGCCTTTTGGCTTTGTGGCCTTGCTCGGCGTGATTGCGCTCATGGGCATGATCCAGCGCAACTCGGTGATCTTGATCGACCAAATCGAGCAAGACCGCCAGCGCGGCGTGCCGCCCTGGCAGGCCATTGTGGAGTCCACCGTGCGGCGGGCCCGCCCCATTGTGCTCACGGCCGCGGCCGCTGTGCTGGCCATGATCCCGCTGTCGCGCAGCGTCTTTTGGGGACCCATGGCGGTGGCCATCATGGGCGGGCTGATCGTGGCCACGGTGCTCACGCTGCTGAGCTTGCCGGCCATGTACGCGGCTTGGTTCCGCATCCGGCGCTGAGCCCGGTGAGGGGCTGGCCGATGCGGCTAAAATTGCAGGTTTTCTGATATTTAACGCGGTTTTGGGACCGGCCTGGCTTGATCCGGGCGGGGCGGTTCCAACAATTCGCGTTTTTGTTTCAGGCGCGCGGGTGGCGAAATTGGTAGACGCACCAGGTTTAGGTCCTGACGTCCGCAAGGATGTGCGGGTTCGAGTCCCGCCCCGCGCACCACACATGGCTTTTTTTGAAAAAGCGCATCGTACTTATCCAGGCTCGGGTCTTCCCGGGTCTTCTTTTTTGTCAGTCAAGCAGAATTTTTAGGAGCAGAACATGGCCGTGACCGTAGAAACGCTGGAAAAGCTGGAGCGCAAGATCACCCTCAGCTTGCCCCTGGGCAGCATTGAGTCTGAGGTGCAAACCCGCCTCAAGCGCCTGGCCCGCACCGTCAAGATGGACGGTTTTCGCCCAGGCAAGGTGCCCATGACCGTGGTGTCGCAACGCTATGGCTACTCGGTGCAGTACGAGGTCATGAACGACAAGGTGGGCGAGGCCTTTTCGGTGGCCGCCAATGAAGCCAAGCTGCGCGTGGCCGGTCAGCCCAACATCAGCCAAAAAGAAGGCGCGCCCGAGGGCGAAATGCACTTTGACGCGGTGTTTGAGGTTTACCCCGAAGTGAAAATTGCCGACTTGTCCAAGGCCACCATAGAGCGCGTGAGCGCCCAAGTGACCGACGAGGCGATCGCCAAAACCATTGAGATTTTGCGCAAGCAGCGTCGCACCTTTGCCCAGCGCGCGGCCGACGCCCCCGCCCAAGAAGGCGACCGCGCCACCATCGACTTTGAAGGCAAGATCGACGGTGAGACCTTTGCTGGCGGCAAGGCCGAAGACTTTCAGTTCCTGGTCGGTGAAGGCCAGATGCTCAAGGAATTTGAAGACGCTGTGCGCGGCATGAAGTCTGGCGAAAGCAAAACCTTCCCCTTGAGCTTTCCTGAGGACTACCACGGCAAAGACGTGGCCGGCAAACAAGCCGACTTCATGGTGACCCTGAAAAAACTGGAAGCTGCCCACCTGCCCGAGGTCAATGAGGCCTTTGCCAAGGTGCTGGGCATTCCTGATGCCAGCCTGGAAGGCTTGAACGCCGACATCAAAAAGAATTTGGAGCGCGAGCTCAAGTTCCGCCTGCTGGCGCGCAATAAAAACGCCGTCATGGACGCCCTGCTGGCCAGCGCCGAGCTGGATTTGCCCAAGTCCAGCGTGCAGACCGAGCTCGAGCGCATGGTCGAAGGCGCGCGCGCCGACCTCAAGCAGCGTGGCATCAAAGACGCTGAAAAAGCCCCCATCCCTGAAGACCTGTTCCGCCCGCAAGCTGAAAAGCGCGTGCGCCTGGGCCTGGTGGTGGCCGAGTTGGTGCGTGCCAACAGCCTCGAAGCCAAGCCCGAGCAACTCAAGGCCCACATTGACGAGCTGTCGGCCAGCTACGAAAAGCCCGAAGAAGTGGTGCGCTGGTACATGGGCGATCGCCGCCGCATGGCCGAGGTCGAGGCCGTGGTGATTGAGAACAACGTCACCGAGTTCGTGCTGGGCAAAGCCCAAGTCACCGACAAGGCCGTGTCTTTTGACGAATTGATGGCCCAAAACTAAGGCGCGGCCACGCAAGGCGTGGCGCACCACTGGGGCTTGTGCTTGACGGTGCAGGCCCCATGTTCTTTTGGGTACAGTAGGAATTGAGCCCGCCCCACCATGGGTGCCATGGTGGCAAGCCAAGCATTGGAGAACCCCGCAATGAAGCATTTCGACATTTACTCCGGCCCCCGCAGCAGCGCCCTGGACACCCAAGCCCTGGGCATGGTGCCCATGGTCATCGAGCAGTCAGGCCGTGGCGAGCGCGCCTATGACATTTACTCGCGCTTGCTCAAAGAGCGGGTGATTTTTTTGGTCGGCCCTGTTAACGACCAAATGGCCAACCTGGTGGTGGCGCAGCTTTTGTTTCTGGAAAGCGAAAACCCAGACAAAGACATTTCGCTCTACATCAACTCGCCGGGTGGCTCGGTCAGTGCAGGCATGGCGATTTACGACACCATGAACTTCATCAAGCCCGACGTGAGCACCCTGTGCACCGGCATGGCCGCCTCCATGGGCGCTTTTTTGCTGACCGCTGGGGCCAAGGGCAAGCGCTATTCGCTGCCCAACTCCAAGATCATGATCCACCAGCCTTTGGGCGGCGCCCAAGGCCAGGCCACCGAGATTGAAATTGCGGCCCGCGAAATTTTGAAAACCCGCGAGCAGCTCAACAAGCTCTTGGCCGAGAACACCGGCCAGCCCCTGTCCAAAATTGAAAACGACACCGAGCGCGACTACTTTTTGTCTGCCGCTGAAGCCAAAGACTACGGCTTGGTGGACCAGGTCATTGCCAAACGGCCCTGAGGTAAAAGCAGCCTGTTGCAGGCTGCTTGAGCCTCGGTCAGGGCGCTGCCTCCCCTGGAGCCGGCGCCTTTTTCAATTCGGTATCATCTGAAAATCGTTTCCCCCTGGGCCTGTTGGGCCCGATTAAGGCATTTGCATGGCCGATAAAAAAGGCTCTTCCAGCGAAAAAACGCTCTATTGCTCGTTTTGCGGCAAGAGCCAGCACGAAGTCAAGAAGTTGATCGCCGGACCTTCTGTGTTCATTTGCGACGAGTGCATAGACCTGTGCAACGAGATCATCCGCGACGAGCTGCCTGTCAGCGACGACGGCAAACCCGGCCGCAGCGACCTGCCCACGCCTTCGGAGATCAAGTCCACACTCGACGGTTACGTGATCGGCCAAGAGGCCGCCAAGCGCATGCTGGCCGTGGCGGTCTACAACCACTACAAGCGCCTGCGCCACAAAGAAACGGCCAAAAAAGACGATGTGGAGCTGTCGAAAAGCAACATTCTCTTGATCGGCCCCACCGGTTCGGGCAAAACCTTGCTGGCCCAAACGCTGGCGCGCACGCTCAATGTGCCCTTTGTCATGGCCGACGCCACCACCTTGACCGAGGCCGGTTACGTGGGCGAGGACGTGGAAAACATCATTCAAAAGCTGCTGCAAAGCTGCAACTACGAAGTTGAGCGCGCGCAAAAAGGCATTGTTTACATCGACGAAATCGACAAAATCTCGCGCAAGTCCGACAACCCCTCCATCACCCGCGACGTCTCGGGCGAAGGCGTGCAGCAGGCCTTGCTCAAGCTGATTGAAGGCACCATGGCGTCGG
>CANHKH010000275.1 GCA_947460165.1 Comamonadaceae bacterium | reverse complement strand
GTTCCTCGTTTCAAGCCACCCGGTTCGCGTCAGCCCCAAGGAAACCGCAATCAAGAAAAAACATGATCACATCACTTGACTACGTGGGAAGTCCCTGTAGCCGGATTTAGGCTGAGCTGACCGCCCAAGGCGGCATGGGCTTTGCGAATGCGCGCAGCGCAGCCCGGTCATTTGGCTGGCTTCAAAAAACAGGCTTGCGCCGCTTGAGCCTCCAAGTCTTTCAGACGTGTCACCTGGGGTCGCACCTGGGCGTTGTCGCGCAAAACCGCCCCCCGTTCGCCACCAATAGACAGGGCGTCGCTCAATGTCTTGAGGGTGTCGTACTGCTCGTGGCTGAGGGTGCTGGCCAGGTGGTCCACAGCGCAGGCGCACTTGCTTTGCATCTCGAACAAAGGGCCCGGGTGAGCCTGCTGGCAAGCTTGCACATACTGCACGCGGGCCAGGGTGGGAAAGTCATTGGCCACAGCGGCAAAGGGCTGGCACAGCATCAGGCCGCTGCATACGGCCACAAGCCATGACAGGGGCTTGAGACACCCGCCATGGGGCCGGGAGGAGGGACTAGCGAGCGCGGGCATCGGGGTCGTCCACCAGGGGGACGCCAAACTCTTGGAGGATGCTCAAAATCTCGGCCTGGCTTTGATCGATCAAGCTCTCTACCTGCTGCTTCCATTCGCGCTCGCCATGGCGCACCCCCATGGCGATGGGGTAGTCAAAACGCACCCCTGCCTCCGATTTGAGCGGCAACACCCGCAAGCTGCCCGGCGACTGTTTGGCAAAGTAGCCGGCAATGGGGCCCCACACCACGGCCACGTCGATTTGGCGGTTTTTGAGGTGGATATCTATGATTTGACCCGGGTACTGCGCGGGGTCGGCGTCCAGCATTTTGTAGACCACGGCCTGGTCCACCAGGCCATGGGCATGCACCCATTGGCTGGCAGGGGACCGGTCAAACAAACCAATCTTGAGTTTGTTCAGACGCGCAGGGTCTGTGCGCAAAAAATCTTGCGCGCTTTGCACATGGTCCAGCCCAATGCCCAGGGGTATCACCAGCGCATAGGCAGAGCGGTAATAGGGCTTGGTGACAGACACCTGGTCAAAGCCCACGGGCACACCCATCATGATGTCGCAGGGGTAGTCTTGCTCGGGCAGCTTGAAGCGCAAGGTGTTGCGCACAAAAGCAAAACGCTGCGGGTAGGAGTAGTAGGTCACGGGCAGCTGGAGCTTGCGGCCAAACACCTCGGCAATGCGGTTTTCTATGCCTTTCGCCTGAAGACTGGAAAAAGGCATGTTGTTCGGGTCTTGGCACACCCTCAAGGCTTTGCGAGGCGGCTCGGTCTGGGCTTGCGCCGCAACCGAGCCTGTCAGCAAGGCCAAGGCCAGGCCGAATGCAGCGCGCTGCAGGCAGGCAGGGCGATGAGGCTTCATGGCAGGGGCTCGACCTTGGCCTGCTTGATCGCACCGTCGGAGCGAGCCTTCAGGTAGGTGTAGAGCTGGTCTAAGTTGTTCATGACGCTGGGGTTGGTGGCAAAGTTGGGCATGCCTTTGTCGGGTCGGCCTTCGGCCATGAGCTTGGCAAACTCTTGCCGGCTCAAGGTCTTGAGGCTTTGAATCAGCGAGGGGCCCACCATGCCCTCTTGGTTGGCGCCGTGGCAGCGGTCGCAGGCGGCCGAGCGCCAGGCACGAAAGCCCTTCATGGTCTCGGCGTCCACCTTGTTGCCGTCGACCACCTTGTACGTTGCCTGGTTGGCGGCCTGGGCCCAGGCGCTGGCAGACATGGCGAGCCAGACACAGATGATGAAAAAAATACGTGGCATAAGTGATTCGAGTCGGTCGCGCAGCCAGTTCTGCACCACTTGCCGCCGCGCCAACAGGCACGGCGGCAGGCTGAACAAGCGCAACGCGCAAATCTCAGTTGTTGGGCAGGGCAAACACCGTGAGTGAGCCACCCAGTTCGGTGTAACGGCTCAGGTTTTTGTAGCCACCCACAGCGCCCAGGCCATCGGTGTCTTTTTCCAACCCTGCGGCCATGCCTATGCCGGCCCAGCCCCCTATGCCAGAGAACACGCCCAGGTACTGCTTGCCTTTGTGCTCATAGGTGAACACATTGCCAATGACGCCCGAGGGGGTTTTGAACTTGAACAGCTCTTTGTTGATGTCGCGGGCGTCCACGCACTTGAGGTGACCCTCCAGCGTGCCGTAGCAAGACAGGCCGCCTGCGGTGTTCAAAGAGCCGCTCCAGACCGAGAATTTCTCGGCCTTGGTCTGCACAATTTTTCCTTTGTCAGCATCCCAGGCGATGAAGTTGCCCAAGCCGCCGTGGCTGTTGGGCGCAGGGAACATGGACAAGGTGGCTCCAATGTAGGGCTGGCCGGCGGTGTACTCCACCTTGAAGGGCTCGTAGTCCATGCAAGTGTGGTTGGTGGGCACGTAAAACAGCTTGGTGTTCGGATCAAAGGAGGCCGGCTGCTGGTCTTTGGTGCCCAGCGCGGCAGGGCAGATGCCCTTGGTGTTGACGTCGGGGCCGTTGCGCGCGGTAGAGTACTTGGCCACGGTGACGGGGCGGCCGGACTTCATGTCCACATGCGTGGCCCAGTTGACTTGCGGGTCGAACTTTTCGGCCACCAACAACTCACCAGTGACGCGGTTCAAGGTGTAGGCAAAGCCGTTGCGGTCAAAGTGGACCAGGGCCTTGGTGGGTTTGCCGCGCACATTGATGTCGGCCAAGATCATCTCGTTGACGCCGTCAAAGTCCCACTCGTCAAAGGGTGTCATCTGGTAGACCCAGCGCGTCATACCGGTGTCCACGTCGCGGGCCCAGATGGTCATGGACCATTTGTTGTCGCCCGGGCGCTGAGAGGGATTCCAGGTCGAGGGGTTGCCAGTGCCGTAATACATCAGGTTTTGCTCTTTGTCATAGCTGAACCAGCCCCAGGTGGTGCCGCCGCCGTTCTTCCATTGGTCGCCCTGCCAGGTTTTGATGGAGGAATCTTTGCCCACCGGCTGCATGCGGCCATCGGTCCAGGTCATGCTTTTTTCGGGGTCTATGAGCATGTCCTTGTCCGGGCCCACGCTGTAGCCGCGCCAGACCATTTTTCCGGTGTGGATGTCATAGGCCGAGATGTAGCCGCGCACACCCCACTCGCCACCGCTGATGCCGGTGATGACCTTGTCTTTAAAGATGTGAGGCGCATTGGTGTTGACCGCGCCTGTTTTGGGGTCACCATTGACCACAGACCAAATCAGCTTGCCGGTCTTGGCGTCCAGCGCCACCAAGGTGGAGTCGGCCTGCTGCATAAAGACCTTGCCTTCGGCATAGGCCACGCCACGGTTGACCGTGTCGCAGCACATTTGCGGGATGACGGCCGGGTCTTGCTTGGGCTCGTATTTCCAGACAATTTCCTGGGTGTCCAGGTTGATGGCGAAGACCTTGTTCGGGAAAGGCGAGACCATGTACATCATGCCGTCCACGACCAGGGGCGAGCCCTCATGGCCACGCAGCACGCCGGTTGAAAAAGTCCAGGCTACTTGCAGTTTGTTGACATTCTTGGTGTTGATCTGCGAGAGCCGGCTGTAGCGCTGGTTGTACATGTCGCCCGCTTGCATGGCCCAGTTGCCTGGCTTGGCAATGTTTTTTTCCACATCGGCGTTGGCGTGGGCGCCGGGTGAGAAGGCGAGCGCGGTGGCGATCAGCGCAAAAAACATAAGCCACGAAGGCCATCTTGCTATTTTCATCATGCTTGACTCCTGGGTTGCAAAGGGATGAGAGCTTGTCTTGCTCTGAGCTTGTGAAGCGGTGACCCGCTCTGCCGTGCTCAGTGCACCGCACTCTGCAATTTCCAGACCATCGCGGCCTGCGCCGCCATGATGGCGAATTCACTTCGGTCAAACCCTTGAAGACACGCGCAAAGGCCGCCGCACCGTGACACGTTGTGCCATGTCCTCGCGTCAAAAGCGGTACAGCCCGTGACACTGTGTCATCGGCCCAGCCCCATGTCGGCCCGTGCAAAACGTGGTGCACGCACCCCATGGCGCCACCCGCCTGGTGCATGCACAAGTCCCCCACACCAGGCCAGCCAGAAACCCAGGCCCGGCCAACACCAAGCTGAGTGGCAGACAACTTGCTTTGCAGCAGCTACCTCATTGAATGACTTGGAGCGCCCATGAAATCGCGTGCCGCTGTGGCCTTTGCAGCAGGTCAAGCCTTGGAGATTGTGGAAATTGATGTCGCGCCACCCCAGGCGGGCGAGGTGCTGGTGCGCATCACGCACACGGGGGTGTGTCACACCGATGCCTTCACGCTCAGCGGCGACGACCCTGAGGGTCTTTTCCCCGTGGTGCTGGGCCACGAAGGCGGCGGCGTGGTGGTGCAAGTGGGGGCAGGCGTGAGCAGCGTGGCACCAGGCGACCAAGTCATCCCGCTCTACACCGCCGAATGCCATGAATGCAAGTTTTGCAAATCAGGCAAAACCAATTTGTGCCAAAAAGTCCGGGCCACCCAGGGCAAGGGTTTGATGCCTGATGGCAGCACACGCTTTTCCTACCAAGGCCAGCCCTTGTTCCATTACATGGGCACCAGCACCTTCAGCGAGTACACGGTGGTGCCCGAGATCTCACTGGCCAAAATTCACCCCCAAGCGCCTTTGGACAAGGTGTGCTTGTTGGGCTGCGGCGTCACCACAGGCATAGGTGCGGTCCACAACACGGCCAAGGTGAAGGCGGGCGACCAGGTTGCCGTGTTTGGCTTGGGCGGCATTGGGCTGGCGGTGATCCAAGGGGCACGCCAGGCCAAGGCCGGGCGCATCATTGGGGTGGACACCAACCCGGACAAATTCGGTTTGGCCACACTCATGGGCGCGAGCGATTGCATCAACCCGAAAGACTTCAGCAGGCCCATTCAAGACGTGATTGCCGAGATGACCGACGGCGGGGTGGACTTCAGCTTTGAATGCATAGGCAATGTGCAGGTGATGCGCGCAGCCCTGGAGTGCTGTCACAAAGGCTGGGGCGAGAGCATCATCATTGGCGTGGCCGGCGCGGGCCAAGAAATTTCAACCCGCCCCTTTCAGTTGGTCACCGGCCGGGTTTGGCGCGGCAGCGCCTTTGGCGGCGTGCGCGGCCGCACGCAGTTGCCCGG
>CANHKH010000274.1 GCA_947460165.1 Comamonadaceae bacterium | reverse complement strand
TGCTGATCGTCGAGCAACATGCCCAGGCGGCGCTGGACATTGCCGACCACGGTTACATCTTGGAAAACGGCCGCGTGGTGCTCGAGGGCAGCGCCGCCGAGCTGCGCGCCAATGAAGACATCCAGGAGTTCTACCTGGGCAAGCAGGCCAGCGGCGAGCGGCGCAATTACCGCGACGTCAAACACTACCGCCGGCGCAAGCGCTGGCTGGGTTGACCATGGCTTCGTTGAGCGGCATTGAATGGGGCGTGGACCAAGGCGTGGGGCGCGTGGTGCTCAACCGACCTGAGCACCACAACGCCCTGGGTCCGGCGAGCGCCAAGGCCTTGGCAAAAGCCATCCGCGAGGTGGTCGCCGACACGCCGCGTGTGGTGGTGGTCCAGGCGCGCGGCAGCATTTTCTGCGCGGGTGGAGACATCCAGGCTTTTGCCAGCGCTGGCGACGGGCTGGAAGCTTTGGTCGACGGCATCCTCAGCGACTTGTTGCCCGGCTATCTCCAGCTGGCCAGAGCGCCTTGCCCCATCGTCACGGTGGTGAACGGCCCGGTGGGCGGGGCTGGCGTGGGGCTGGCCTTGTGCGGTGATTTCGTGCTGGCCAGCCACACCATGAAGCTGCGCACGGGTTATGCGGCCATTGGCCTGTCGCCCGACGTGGGGGCCTCCTACTTTCTGGCGCGCCGCGTGGGCACGGTGCGTGCGCAGCAGTGGCTGATGCTCAGCGACGCTGTAGACGCCCAGCGCTGCTTGGCCGCCGGCGCAGTCGATCATCTGTTTCCGGCTGACGAGTTGGACGCCGCTGCACAGTCGCTGGTGGAGCGGCTGTGCAAGGCGGCGCCGGCTTCCTTGGCGGCCATGAAACGGCTCGCCCTGGAAGGTACCGCACTGTCGCTGGAGGCCCACCTGGCGCTGGAACGGCAGTTGCTCCTGGCCTGCGCCCGCACCGCCGATGCGCGGGAAGGTACCGCCGCCTTCGTGGCCAAGCGCCAGGCGCGCTTCACAGGCCGCTGAACCAGCCGGGCTGATCTCAACTCTCAGGATGCACTTGCATGACACCCGACTTCACCACGCTGACGGCCTTGCTCGCCCACAACGCCCTGGCGCACCGCGACCGTCCGGCAGTGATTTTCGAAGGTCACACCTATTCGCATGGCGCCCTGCATGAGGCGGTCATCGCGCAGGCGGCCGCGCTGGCTGCCAAGGGTGTGCGCCGGGGTGACCGCGTCCTGCTGGTGTCCGGCAACCGCCCTGAGGTCTTGGTTCTGCTGGGCGCTGTGGCTTGGCTGGGCGCCATGCTCGTTCCGCTCAACCTGCGCCTGTCGCCGGCCGAGATGGCGCAGCAAGCCAGGGACGCCGCGCCAGCGCTGACCATGGTGGACGCGGATGGCGCAGCCTTGTGGCAGTCTGCATGGCCGCAGGGCATGCCTGGCGTTCCCTTGTCCGAGATGAGCGCGCCTCACGGTGGCAGCTTGGTCTGTGTGGGCTCGCCGCGACTCGCCGCAGTGCCCCGGCAAGACGCACCCGAGCTGGGCGTCATCATGCTTTACACGGCAGCCGTGGACGGCCATGCCCGGGGTGCGGTGTTGGCGCAATCGCAACTCATGGCATCGGCGCGTCAAACCGGGCGGGTCTGGTCTCTGGGCGAGCAAGACCGTTGGCTGGGCGTGTTGCCGCTGTTCCATGCGGCCGGTATCGGGCTGTCGCTTGCGCTCATTGACTCAGGCGGTGCGTGCGTGCTCTTGCCCCGGTTCGACCCGCCCGCCGCAGTCGCTGCGGTGGCGCAATACCGTGTCAGCGTGTGCGCCACCTTTGCGCCCATGCTCGCTGCCCTGCTGGACGCTGCGCAACACAGCGGCGACGACCAGGCCCTGGCGAGTTTGCGCATCTGCATGGGGCTGGAACCTGCCAGCGTGCTGGAACGCCTGGCCACCGTGTGCCCTGCAGCGCGCTTTTGGTCGGCCTACGGACAGGCCGAAGTCTCCAGCATGGTCTGTTTAGGCCTGCAAGCCGAGCGGCCGGGCGCGGCAGGTCGCCCCGTGGCACCGACCCAATTGCGAATTCAAGACGCCGCTGGACGGGCCCTGGCCGTGGGTGTGGAGGGCGAGATCGCTGTGTGCGGCCCCACGGTTTTCCTGGGTTACTGGCAAACCGAACTCCAGCGCCCTTACAAGCCCGCCGATCCGTGGCACCGCACGGGCGATCTCGGGCGCATTGACCAAGAAGGTTGGCTCTGGTTCACGGGTCGGGCGGCGCACAAGCAATTGATCAAGACCGGTGGCGAGAACGTCTATCCAGCGGAAGTCGAGCAGGTCTTGCTGGAACATCCCGCCGTGGCCGAAGCCTTTGTTCACGGCCGGCCAGACGACAAGTGGGGCGAGGCCGTGCATGCCAAGTGCGCCCTGCGAGCCGGGGCCAGTGTCACTGAAGCGGAGCTCCTGGACTTTGTTCAGGCCCGCATTGCCCGCTACAAACGGCCCCACAGCGTGACCTTTCATGCAGCCCCGCTGGACCGCAGGTCTGATCCGACCCACTGAGCCATGAACCCGGGGGCCACTGCCACGCTCAAGTCTGGCTGGGCTGGCCTGGGACTTCGGTGCGCACGCCAAACTCAAACACATCGGCCCGGTTGTAGTGGCCCGCAAAGTCCATGGCGATTTTGCGCGTCAAAATGTCGTTGAGGTCCACCTCGGCGCAGACCAGGCCCTCTCCCTCCAGAGGCGCGGTGAGCACCTGCCCCGAGGGGCCAATGACCGAGGCATGGCCTTGCCCCAGCAGCGCCTGCATGAAGGCGCGCTCTGACTCGCCCGCCTCGTAAGCGTCCATCATTTCCTCGGTCAGCACCCCGGTGGCATTGACCACAAAGCAGCCCATGCTGACCGCCAGGCCCCGGGTGATGACCGGAATCACCTCGCGCAAACTCACGGTGGGCGAGACAAAGGCCGGCCAAGAGGCCACGTGCACCACGGGGTACTGTGACAACAGGTGGTAGGCCGCCAGGGGGTTGCCGTTTTCCCCGCAGACCAGCGCGCTGAGGCGGCCAAAGGGCGCCTCAAAGGTGCGCAAGGTGTCGCCCCAGCCGCCGGTGTGCACCAGCTTTTCAGCCAGCGTGGGCATGAGCTTTTGATGCTTGCCCAGCAACTGGCCTTGCGGGCCTATGACCAGCTGCGTGTTGAACATGGTGCCTGTGGTGTCCGCGCGTTTTTCACACACGCCGACCACGGCCGTGATGCCCGCGTCATGGCAGGCCTGGGCCAGCTCGTCGGTGGCCGGGCTGGGGATGACCACCGCGTTTTGGAACAGCCTGGCCGACAGCTGCAGGCTGACTTTGTCGGTGGCCGGGCGCACCGTGAACCAGCAGGGGTGGGCCGGGATGAAGCCCTCGGGAAAGGCGATCAAATCGGCCCCCAGCGCGCCGGCCTGGGCAATCAGCGCGCAGGCCTTGGCCACCGTGGCCTGGCGGTCCAGGTGCACAGAAGCAGCTTGCACGGCCGCCAACTTGATGCGAGGCAGTACATCGCTCATGACAAAACTCCTAAGGAAGGTGGCACGCGCTGGCTCTAGCGCTTCAGCCCGCGCCAGGGCTGGGTGTTGGCGACGTGCGCAAACAAGCCCGGCACACCGGCCAGGTCAGCGCCACCCCCAGCAAACCACACACGCCGCAGACCAAAATGGCCGTGGGTGCGCCCCACTGTTGGGCCAGGGCGCCCACACCCAAAAAGCCCAGGGGCGAGACACCAATGCACATGGTCATCAGGCCCATGGCTTCGGATTGGCGGCCGGGGGGTGCGGCGGTGTAGGCCAGGGTCGACTGCATGATGGCAAACGCCGTTTGGCCCAAACCCATGACCACCAAGGCGCAAGCCGTCAGCAGCCAAAACCCACTCAAGGCCAGCACCATCTGAAGCACCATAAAGCTCAGCAAACCCGCCAGGTAAATCACACCATGGCGAAAACGGTGGGCCGAGCTCAGCAGCAAAGCGCCCAGCACCGCGCCCACGCCGTCCAGGCTGGCCAGCAGGCCCACGCCCTGGGGATCGAGCTGCAAGCGCTCCTGGCCTATCACCGGCACCATGCTGAGCACCGGCCAGCCAAACAGGTTAAAAAGCATGGTGAGCCACAAGGTGGCCAGCAGCACGGGAGACTGGCGCGCGGCTGCAAAACCGCCCATGAACAAAGCGCCTATGGAGCGCTTGACCGGAGTAAACGCCGGGACAGGCTCTGTGAATCTGTACAAACCCATCAGCATGGGCAGGTAAAGCATGCTCGAGAACACAAAAAACCCGGACAAACCCACTTGGGCCAGCAGCAAGCCGCCCAAGCCAGGGCCGATCAAGCGGCAAGCGCTGGCGGCCAGCGCATCGAGCGACATGGCCTGCGCCACGCGTTTGGGGCCGGCCAAATCACCCATCATGCCCCGGCGTATGGGCAGGTCACTGGCCCACAGCACGCCGTGCATGGCACTGGCCACAGCCAAATGCCACACCTGAACCTGTCCGAACACGGACACCAACAGCAAAGTCAGGTGGGTGGCGAACATCGCGCCGTAGGAGACCAGCAGCAGTCGGCGGCGGGACACGCGCGCCGCCAACACCCCCAGCCACATGCCCAGCAGCGCCAGGGGCAGCATGCGCAGCATCATCAAACTGGCCACCCAGAAGGCGGACTGGGTGAGCTCGTAGGTGAACACGGCATACACCAGTATTTCTGCCCAGCGCGTCAAACCCACCAGCATGCCCACCGTCCAAAGCCGGCGGTACTGCAGATCTTTGTAAATCGGCGGCAAGGGCATCAGTATGGGGGCGTCGAGGCCAAGGACTCTGCAGACATTGCCTCGACTGTAAATGAGCCATCTCAAAAGGCTTGTGCCCCAGGAGACTGAGCTCAACAAGGGCAGAAATGCTGCATGGCAACAATTCACCTATCGGATTGATTGACACAATCAATCTACATTTGCGATTGAAATCAACTATATTGGGGAAATTCCTGATGCGTCCAGCTCAAGAATTATTTTTAAAACCAAAAGGAATTTACATGTCCCTCATCAACACCGCCGTTCAGCCTTTCAAAACCCAAGCCTTCCACAACGGCAAATTCATTGAAGTCACCGAGCAAAGCCTCAAAGGCAAGTGGTCTGTGCTGAT
>CANHKH010000273.1 GCA_947460165.1 Comamonadaceae bacterium | reverse complement strand
TCGCGACTGGGGGCCAGGGTCGCTGGCGCCCTGTCCTGTGCTTGTCAGGGCGGGCGGGGCTTGAGCGCCCGCTCAATCCTTGACCCGGCCCCGCAGCGACTTGATCTCGCCGCGCTGGCTTTTGCCTTCTAGCCTGCGAAGCTTGGAAGCCCGCGTGGGCCGGGTGGCGCGGCGCGGCTTGGGCGGCAGGGCCACGGCGTCCACAATGGCTTGCAAACGCGCCATGGCGGCGGCGCGGTTGGCCTCTTGGGTGCGGTGCTGCTGGGCCTTGAGCACCAGCACGCCGGCCTGGGTGATGCGGCTGTCACCGCTGGCCAGCAGTCGGGTTTTGACCTCTTCAGGCAAGGACGACGCAGGAATGTCAAAGCGCAGGTGGATGGCGCTGGAGACCTTGTTGACGTTTTGCCCGCCCGCCCCCTGGGCGCGTATGGCCGCGCACTCGACCTCGCGCTCGTCCACCGTCCATGCAGAAACAGGCGCAGGCTCGGTCATGGTCGTCAGGCGGCAAGCAACTCGTGCAGCTCGGCCAACTCGGCGATGCGCTGCACCCGGCCAGTGGCCATGAGGGCGTCGTCCACGTCCATGAGACTGAACACCTGCATGCCAGCGGCCAGGCCCGCGCGCACGCCGGGCAGGCTGTCTTCCACCACGGCGCAGCGCTCGGGTGGGACGCCCATGGCCAGCGCCGCGTGCAAAAACAAGCCGGGCGCGGGTTTGAAGTGGCCGACCTCGTAGGCCGTGAACAAGCGCTGCTCAAAAAAGGGCAGCAGCCCGGTCAAGCCCAGCGTGAGCTCGGCTTTTTCTCGCGGGCCGTTGGTGGCGATGCAAAAGGGCTGGCTCAAAGCAGAAAGCAAGTCGTGCGCCCCGGGCATGGCTTGCAGGTGATCGCGAAAGCGCTGAGCTTGCAGGCGCCGCACATGGGCGGTGAAGTCAGCGGCGAATTCCTCAGCCGACATGCTCGCAGGCCGGCTCACCCGCTCGGCCACCACGCCCACGCAATGCCCCATGGGTTGCCCCAAAAAAGCGCGGTGCGCTTCTTCGCGGCTGAGCGCCATGCCCAGCGCCCGACCTTCTTCCCAGAGCACATCCATGCCCAGGGTTTCGCTGTCGACCAGCGTGCCGTCCAGATCGAAAAGGACGGCGTCGAAACGGGTTGTCGTGGCGTGCATGGAGCGATTGTCGGTGAGGCTGAGGCTCGCTGGCGCGCACCCATCGCCAGCCGAACTGGCTCCTGCAAAAGCCTCAGACGCTCAGCGCTTGAGGCGCAGCTGGTTGGGCAGGGGCACCGAGCGCTGCAGCACGTCTTCGGCCAGCCACAGGGCCGAGCGCCAGGCGCGTTGGGCCACGGTGGGCAGGGGGATTTGCTGGTAGTCGTCGTTGAAGACTTCAAAGCTGTAGTCACCCCGGTAGCCCAGGGCGTGCAGCTTGGTCACCAAGGCGGCCAGGGCGGCACTGTGCACGCCTTCGCCGGGGAACACGCGAAAGTGGCGCGCGGTGGTGATGCGCTCTTCCACGGACTTGATTTCGGTCCACATGAAGTCGGCCAGTTGCACCAAGAAAATTTTGTCCGGCTCCAACATGTCCAGCTCGTCCAGCGGTGTTTGGGTGGCAAACATGTGAAACGAGTCAAAGCCCAGGCCCAGGTTGGGCATGTCGGCGCGGCAGACGATGTCCCAAGCCTGCGGAAACTCGTTGACGCTGCGGCCCCAGGACAGCGCCTCGAAAGCCACTTTGATACCCATGGGTATGGCCAGCATGGCGAGCTTGCGCAGGTCACGCGCCAAATCATCAGCCTCGCCCGTGGCGTGCACCGAGGTGGACGAGCACACCAAAAGCACCTTGGCACCCAGGGCGCTGCACATCTCGAGCATGGACTTGGCGATGTCAATTTTGTAGTCGTGCAGGTGGCCCGAGAGGCCCTCAAAGTCCCGCAGCACCTGAAAGCCGGTGACGCGCAGGCCGCTGTGGCGCACCGCCGCCACGGCGGCGTCCAGGCCCTCGGGGTGGCCCACGATGTCGCGGGCCGAAAGCATGATTTGCGAGAAACCCGCCTCGCGCACGGCGCGCAGCTTGGCTTCTAGCGGGCCGGCCAGCGAGATGGTGTCCATCCCGAAGTCCTTGATGTGGGCGCGGTAGTCCATCTCAGGCCCTTTGGTCGTGGACCAACTCGAAGCTCACGCCGCCCAGCCAGGTGCGGGTGAGCGCGCCGCGGTCTTCGCTGTGCACGGCCTTCGATTGCACGAACTCCACGCCGCGCTTGGAGAGCTCGGCCACGGTGGCCATCACGTTGGCGGTGCCCAGGCCTATGCGCTGCAGTTGCTCGTCGCCTTCGAGGTCGAGCAAGCCGGCCTCGGGCTCGATCAGCTGAATGTAAAAGCGCGAGGCCGCAGGGCACGGGCTTTGCAGGATGCGGCCCTTGGGCAAGATGCCAAAGCGCTGCTCGGCAGGCAGCTCCGCAAAGCCCAACAACTCGCGGTAGAACTCGGTCCAGTCGGCGCTGCGCTCGTTGCCGATGTACTGCACCACACCAAAAAAATGCAGCCCGGCCATGGCGGGAGGGTGCGGGTCCACGCCGGGGATGGGCACAAAGTCTACGTCGTAAATGGAGAATTTGTCGTAGCGGTCCACAAAGTAGATGCGGCTGGCGCCCACGCCGTGGATGGCCGGGATGTTGAGCTCCATCACCTCCACCTTGGGCGGCACGGCCCAAGCCCCGCGCTCCAGGGCGCGGCGGTAGGCGGCCGCGGCATCGCGCACGCGCAGCGCGATGGCGGCCAGGCGTGGCTTGTCCCCGGGGGCGGCGGAATCGGCCAGCTCGCCTTGGTGGGCGTTGACGATGACGTTGATGCCGCCCTGGCGGTAGAGCAGCACCTCGCGCGAGCGGTGGCGAGCCACGGGCTTGAAACCCATCATCTCCAGCACCTGGCCCAGGGCCTGCGGCCTGGCGGTGGTGTATTCAATGAACTCGATGCCGTCCAGCCCCAGCGGGTTGGCGGCTTCGGGAATGGCTTCGCGTTGGGGGGGCGAGGCAATGGTCATGGCAAAACTTTCAGGGGAAACATCAAACAACCAAAGGGCCGGGCACTCTGAATCAGAGGATCTATTTTCAGCCACGCGCGCTCACACCACGGCCGCATGCGCCCCACCAAGGAAGAGGCGCTCCATTTGGGGGTCGGCCAGGATCTGGGCAGCTGGCTTGTGCAGCACCAGGCGCCCAGACTCGAGCGCGATGGCCTCGTCCGAAAAGGCCAGGGCGCTTTTGACGTTTTGCTCGACCATCAGCACCGTGGTGCCCTGGGCGGCCAAGCGGCGCAGCAGTTTGAACACGTCTTGCACCACCATGGGCGACAGGCCAATAGAGGGCTCGTCAATGAGCAGCACCTGCGGGCGCAGCAGCAGCGCGCGGCCGATTTCCAGCTGCTTTTGCTCGCCGCCCGACAGCGCCGAGGCGCGCGAATGCAGGCGCTCCTTGACGCGGGGAAAAAATTCCAGCACCTCGGGAATGCGCTCGTGCGTGGTTTTCATGCCCAGCGTGATGCCGCCCAGCTCCAGGTTCTCGTACACGCTCAGTTGCCCGAACAGGTTGCGGCCCTGCGGCACAAAGGCGATGCCTTGGGCCAGCAAATCCTTCTGGCTCGCGCCGCTGATGTCTTTGCCGTTGAGCAGCACCCTGCCCTGGCGCGGCTTGAGCATGCCAAACAAGGTCTTGAGCACGGTGGACTTGCCCGCACCGTTGGGGCCAATCAGCAGCGTGATGGCGCCGCGGCGAGCCTTGAAGCTCAGGTTGTTGAGGATCATGAAATCCTTGTAACCCGAGACCACGTCGTCGAATTCAATGCAGGTGTCCTGCGCAGATGTGTTCATGCTTCAGTTTCCCAGGTAGGCGTCGAGCACCTGTTTGTTGCCGCGTATCTCATCGGGCGTGCCTATGGCCAGCACCTGGCCCTCGACCATCACCATGATGCGGTGGCACAGGCCCATGACGAAGTCCATGTTGTGCTCGATCACCACGAACGAGCCCTGGCGGCTGTGGTTGAGCTCCTTGAGCAGCGTGCGGATGCTGCCTACCAGGGAAGGGTTGACGCCGGCGCAGGGCTCGTCGAGCAGCACCAGGTCAGGCTCGCTCATGAAGGCCATGGCGATGTCCACCAGCTTTTGCTGGCCGTAGCTGAGCTCGCCGGCCTTTTTGTGCGCCACGTGGCCGATGCGGAACTGCTCGATCAAGGCGTCGGCTTTGTCGCCCAGGTTCGAGTCGCTGGGCGCGAACATGCGGCTCCATAGGCTGCCCTGGTGCTCTTGGGCCGCGACAATGAGGTTGTCGCGAACGCTCATCTTGCCAAAGACCTGCAGGGTCTGGAAGGTGCGGCCCACACCGCGCCGGTTGAGTGCCAGCGGGCCCAGGTGGGTGACGTCCTCGCCCTTGAGCACGATGCGGCCCTCGTCGGGGGTGATCTGGCCCAGCATGCTGTTGAACAAGGTGGTCTTGCCCGAGCCGTTGGGCCCGATCACGCCAAAGATCTCGCCGGGCTGCACCTCGAAGGACACGCCGCCCACGGCCTGGATGGCGCCATAGGCTTTCTTGAGTTGACTCACTTGCAACACGGGGGTGCTCATGCCTTGCCTCCTTGCTGAGCGGCCATGCGGCGGGCGGCCGATTCCAGCCGCGACTGGCGGCGCGCTTTGAGCCGGTCAGGCAGGCTGAGCAGCCCATCGGGCAGCCAGATCATGAGCAAGACCACCGCCGAGCCAAACACCAGCAGGTACCAGCCCTGGGCAAAGCGCAGCCACTCGGGCAGGATCACACCCACCGCCGAGCCCAGCACCGGCCCCAAAAAGTAGCCTGGCCCCCCCACCACCACCATCAGGTACATCATGATGGAGGCGCCCACCGTAAAGAGTGCCGGGTCGATGAACTGCACCTGCGAGGCATACAGCCCACCGGCCACGCCCGCGTAAGACGCGCCTATGGCAAAGCTCAGCAAGGTGTAGCTGCGTGTGTCAATGCCTAAGCTTTCGGCGCGTATGGGGTTGTCGCGCAGGGCCGTGAAGGCCTTGCCCCAGGGCGAGCGCAACAGGGCCCACAGCAGCAGGGCCAGCACCACCGTCAAAGCCAGCACCAGTCGGTAGTACGCCAGGTTGCCGTCCAGGCT
>CANHKH010000272.1 GCA_947460165.1 Comamonadaceae bacterium | reverse complement strand
GGCCATCACCACCATGGCTCTGCCGCGCAGCCGGCCCAGGATCAGGGCCTGCTGCGCTCTGGCGGCTGGGCGGTGCTCACGGGTGACACCTTGCATTGCTTTGCCGACGGTGTGCTGATTGCTTCGGCCTTTGTGGCCGACCCTGCGCTGGGCTGGCTGGCGGCTTTGGCCGTGCTGATGCACGAGGTGCCACACCACATGGGCGACCTGGCGGTGGTGCGCGAGACCAGCGTGAACCGGCGCATGGCCGTCATCAAGGTCTCGCTGGCCGGTGCTTTCACGGCGCTGGGCGGGGTGGTGGGTTTTTATTTGGTCGACCAGCTCAAGGCTTACCTGCCCTATTTTTTGGTGGTCGCGGCCAGCAGTTTTTTGTACGTGGCGCTGGCCGATTTGATTCCTCAATTGCAGAAAAAGCTCAGTGCCCGCGAGACCCTGGCCCAGCTGTTTTGGTTGGCCATGGGCTTGATGCTGGTGATGGTGGCCGCCGCCTTGGCCCACGGCAGCCACGCCCACTGAGCCGTGGGTGACCCAGGCGGGTCGCCAAGGCCTGCCTGAGCTGGGCTGCCAGCCCCTGCGCTTGCAACGGCGCTTTAGCGCACGCTGCCGCGCCGCACCAGGTTGATCAGCGCCAGCAAAATGATGGCGCCCAGCAAGGACACGCCCAATGTCGCCACGCTGATGCCTTGGTGGATGGTGCCCACGCCCAGCAGCGGCGAGATCAGCAGGCCGCCCAAAAAGGCGCCCACGATGCCCACCATCACGTTCAGCAAGATCCCTTGGTTGGCATCCGTTTTCATGACCAGACTGGCCAGCCAGCCGACCACGCCCCCCATGACCAGCCAAATGATGAAGTTCATGATGTTCTCCTTGCCGCATGCGGGCCTAGGGTGTGAGGCCAGCCCGAGGCCTGGCCGCTTGTGCGGACATTCGCCAAGCTGATGCCATGCTGGCAGCAGCCTGTGCAAGCCTCTGTCATGCGAGGTGCAGCCAGCGTGTGAGCGTGCTGACCCAGCCCCTGTCAGCGTGGGCTGATGGGGTTTAACCTTTGGCCACAGGTCTGCGCGGGTCGCTGCACCACTCGCTCCAGCTGCCAGCGAACAAGCCGCTGCCGCCCAGGCCCGCGATCTCCATGGCCAACAAATTGGGCAGGGCGCTGACCCCGCTGCCGCACTGGTGCACCACGCCTGCAGGGTCGCGCGTGCCCAGCAGTTCTTCAAACTCCTGGCGCAGTTGCTCGGCGGGCTTGAAGCGGCCATCAGGCCCCAGGTTCTGGGCAAAGGGCCGGTTCAGTGCGCCCGGAATGCGCCCGGCCACCGGGTCCAGGGGCTCGACCTCACCGCGAAAACGTGCGGGTACCCGTGCATCCACCATGGTTTGGTGGGTCCCTTGCAGGCCTTGCTCGACCTCTTGGACGCTGACCAAGCGGGCCAAGCTGGGGCCGAGCTTGAAGTGGCTTTGAAAGTGCGCGGCCGGGCTGCCTGCGGCCACCTGGCCGCCGGCGGCTTGCCAGCCTTGCAGGCCGCCGTCGAGCACGGCCACGGTCTCGTGGCCTGCCCACTTGAGCATCCACCACAAGCGCCCGCAGTAGTTGCAGCCTTGTCGGTCGTAGACCACGGCTTGCATGGTGTTGGACAAGCCCACACTGGACAGCCACTGTGCAAAGCGCTCTCGCTGGGGCAGGGGGTGGCGCCCGCCCGAGCTGGGTTGATCGGGCCCGCCGGCCGTGAGCGTGCCGTGGGGGCCTGCGTCGCCGTGTTTGGCGCTCAGGTTGGTGTCCAGGTTGGCATACACCGCGCCTGGAATGTGCGCTTGCTCGTACTGCTGCGGGCCTTTGGAGGGCGACATGAGGTCAAAGCTGCAATCGAACACCATCACCGGCTGCCCTTGGGCCTGCAGGTGCTGGAGTTGCTCGGGGGTGATCAGCGTGCGGTACATGGGGTTTGCTCCTGGTGCGTTCAGTGTTCTTCGGCGGGGGTGCGCGGCAGGGCCCGGGCGCGCAACACGGTGGCCATGATGCCACTGGCGGTGATGATCAGCATGCCCAGCCAGCCAATCCAGGGGATTTGGTCGCCAAACAGCAGCAGGCTGTAGAGGGCGCCAAACACAATCCCCGAGTACTGCAAGTTGGCCACCACCAAGGTGGCCCCATCGCTGTAAGCCCGTGTCATGCACCACTGACCGCCGGTGGCCAACACGCCTATGGGCAGCAGCCAGGCGGCGGCCCCCCAGTCCCAGCTGGAGACCCCGCCCACGGCCATGCCCAGGGCACCCCCCAAGGCACAGGCCAGGGCAAAGTAATACACGGTGCGCTCGGCGGGCTCACCGAGCCGGCCCAGGGTCGTCACCTGCAAATAGGCCAGGGCCGCCAACAGGCCTGAAAACAGGCCCACCACGCCGGCAAACAGCTGGTTTTGTTCCAGCGTGGGCCGCAAGATCATGACCACCCCGACAAAGCTGGCCAACACGGCGGCAATCAGCGCGCCTTGGCCGGACACGGCACGCCCCAACAGCAAGCCGCCGCCAATGATGAAGGCACCCACCCAAATGCTGCTCATGTAGTTCAGCGTCATGGCCGTCGCCAAGGGCAGGTGACCAATGGCGTAAAACCAGGCCGCCAGCGAAATCACCCCGACCAGGCTGCGCCAGGCTTGGGCGGCGGCCACGGGGGTGGCCAGCGGGATGCCGCGTGCGCGCATCAGCCAGGCCATCAGCAAGGCGCTCACCACGCCCCGGTAAAACACCAGTTCAAAGGCGTTGAAGTGGCTGGACGCGAGCTTGACGCACACGCCCATGCTGGCAAAGAAAAAAGACGCCAGCAGCATCCACAGCGCCGCACTGGGCTGGCCATGGCTGGGCTGCGCGTCGGTGAGGCTCAAAGGGTTTGCGGGGTCTTGGTCGCGCCCATTTCGCGCCGGTACCACTCATGAAAGTGCTGCATGCCGTCTTCCATGGGGCTTTGGTAGGGGCCAAATTCGTTGTCACCGCGCCGCATCAGGGCCAGTCGGCCAGCGTCCATGCGCTGGGCGATTTCGTCGTCTTCCACGCAGGTTTCCATGTAGGCCGCTTGCTGGGCCTCTATGAATTCGCGCTCAAAAGCGCAAATTTCTTCGGGGTAGAAAAACTCCACCACATTGAGTGTTTGACCCGGCCCCTGGGGCAGCAAGGTGCTGACCACCAGCACATGCGGGTACCACTCGATCATGATGTTGGGGTAGCAGGTCAGCCAGATGGCGCCGTGCTTGGGCGGCTCGCCGCCCCGGTACTGCAGCACCACGTCGTGCCACTTTTTGTAGACATCCGTGCCGGGTTTGCCCAGCTTGTCAGACACGCCCACGGTTTGCACCGAGTGGTGCCGGCCCAGCTCCCAGCGCAGGTCGTCGCAGGTCACAAAGTTGCCCAAGCCAGGGTGGAAGGGCCCGACGTGGTAATCCTCCAGGTACACCTCGATGAAGGTTTTCCAGTTGTAGTTGCAGTGGTGAAGCTGCACCTTGTCGAGCTGGTAGCCGGTGAAGTCCAGGTCGCTCAAAGCCCCCATGCCCGCCAAGTCGGCCGCGATGTCCCGACCGTTGTCTTCAAAAATCAGGCCATTCCAGGTCCGGGTCTTGTATTGATTGAGATTGAGGCAGGGGTCGATTTGAAAGTGCGGCGCCCCAATGAGTTCTCCGCTGGTGTTGTAAGTCCAGCGGTGCAGCGGGCAGACAATGTGGCTGGCGGTGTGGCCCCGGCCTTTGAGCATGACGGCCTGGCGATGGCGGCAGACATTGGAGATGAGCTCGACCCCCGCAGCGTTGCGCACCAACACCCGGCCCTCGCCTTCCTGGGGCAGGGCGTAAAAGTCGCCGATCTCGGGCACCGCCAGTTCATGGCCCAGGTACTTGGGGCCCCGGGCAAACAGTTTTTGCTGCTCTTTGTCGTACAGGGCCTGGTCAAAATAGCTGCTCACAGGCAGCTGGCTGGACGCTTGCAGCAGGCGAAGGCTCAGGTCGGACATGATGATGGTGGGTTCACCCCGGCAAAGTAGGTCCAGACAATGAGGGCTGGACAGGGCAAAACAAACCCGCTGGCGGGCGTGCAGACAAGCTGGCAATTGTAGCCATGGGGGCTGGGCGGGTCTGCTGCCAGCACCGTTTGCGGCGCCGTCTAAAGTGCCGGGCCGGCACGCACGGCTGGCGGCACGGGGGCCTGGCCCGGCTGTGTCTTGCCGGCCTGAGCCCGGCTGAGCCTTCTTGTGCCTAAAATCAAACGACCTTGTCATTGCCACACCAGCCCTGCCTCCATGCCCAACACCTCTGCAGCCCCTTCGACAGCCGACACCGGGCTTGCCCCGGCCAGTTACGAGGCGGCCTTGCAGGAGTTGGAGCAACTGGTCTCGCGCCTGGAGTCCGGCCAGCTGCCGCTGGACCAATTGCTCACCGCTTACCAGCGCGGCGCTCAGCTGCTGGCCTTTTGCCGGGACAAGCTGTCTGCCGTCGAACATCAGATCAAAGTGCTAGAGGCCGGCGAGCTCAAGCCTTGGGTGCAGGGCTGAACTGATGAGCCATGATCTCGCTGCTGTGACCCCTCCAGGACCTGATGTGACTTCAGCGCCTGACGGGTGTGATGCCACGGCGTTTGACCTGGGCGCCTGGACCACTGTTCAGTTGGCCCGGGTCGAGCAGGCGCTTGAGCGCTGGGTGGCCCCCGAGGGCCAAGTGCCCCCCAGCTTGGCCGAGCCCATGCGCTACGCCGTCTTGGGCGGCGGCAAGCGCATGCGGCCGCTGTTGGCGCTGGCCAGCGCCCAAGCGGTAGGCGCGCCGCCCGAGGCCGCTCTTCGCGCGGCCTGTGCGGTGGAGCTGATTCACGCTTATTCCTTGGTCCATGACGACATGCCCTGCATGGACAACGACGTGTTGCGACGCGGCCTGCCCACGGTGCATGTGCGTTTTGGAGAGGCTGCCGCCTTGCTCGCGGGCGATGCCTTGCAGGCCCTGGCATTTGAGCTCTTGACGCCTGACGATGGCTCGCTGCCCGTGGCCAGCCAAGCCCGTTTGTGCCGCATGTTGGCCCAGGCCGCGGGCGCCTCTGGCATGGCGGGGGGGCAGGCCATAGACCTGGCCAGCGTGGGCCTGCCGCTCAGCTCGGACCAGTTGCACCAGATGCACAGGCTCAAGACGGGCGCTTTGCT
>CANHKH010000271.1 GCA_947460165.1 Comamonadaceae bacterium | reverse complement strand
GCTGCACGCCACGCGCGTCCAGCTCGCGCAGCGAGGCAAAAAGCGCTTGTGCAGCCGCCTCGCTTTGGCTGGGTTGGGCCAGCCAGTACACGCCTGCGCCCAGTTCTGCCGGTCGCTGGCGGCACCACAGGCCCAGGTTGCTGGCGTGCACGCCCAGGGCGGCCAAGCGCTGCTCTATCTCGCTGGCGTCCATCAGCCTGAGCTTGGCCCGGGGCGCGTAGTGTGAGGCCAGCGTGCCGGAGGCGCGGGGCGCAGCGGGCGCCTCTTGGGCCATGGACTCTGGCGTGCGCAGGGGCTGGCCGCAGGCGTGCTCGATGTGCGCGCGAGTGATGCTGCCGGGCCTGAGCAGCACGGGTGCGCCCCGCGTGCAGTCCACGATGGTCGATTCAATCCCCACCGGACAGGGGCCGCCGTCCAAAATGAGCAGGTCTTGGCCAAACTCGGCCTCCACATGGGCGGCGGTGGTGGGACTGACGCGGCCAAACTGGTTGGCGCTGGGGGCGGCCACGCCCACGCCTGCCGCCCGCAGCAGCGCTTGGGCCACCGGGTGCGAGGGGCAGCGCAGGCCAATGGAGTTTTGCCCACCAGCGGCGGCGGCGGCCACGCCATCGCGGCGCGGCAAGATCAGCGTGAGCGGGCCGGGCCAGAAGGCGGCCATCAGGCGCTGGGCAAAGTCGGGCACGCTCGCGGCGTAGTCAGGCACTTGCGCGCTGCTGGCCACATGCACGATGAGCGGGTGGTCGGCAGGCCGGCCTTTGGCGGCAAAAATGCGGGCCACGGCCGCGTCTTGAAGTGCATCGCCTCCCAGGCCATAGACCGTCTCAGTGGGCAAGGCCACCAAGTGGCCAGCGCGCAGGGCTTGCGCGGCTTGCTCAATGGCGGCGGGGCTGGCGGGCAGGATCATGTATGTACGCCATGGTCCAGGCCAGGCAGGCCCAGCAGTTCGGCGCAGCGCTGGGCGCTGGCTTGCACGCCTGCCAGCGTGGGGCCGGTGAGCGTGAGGTGGCCCATTTTGCGGCCCTTGCGCGCTTCGGTTTTGCCATACAGGTGCAGGTGGGTGCCGGGCAGGCTGAGCACCT
Organism: Comamonadaceae bacterium; assembly: GCA_947460165.1. Classification (GTDB taxonomy): domain Bacteria; phylum Pseudomonadota; class Gammaproteobacteria; order Burkholderiales; family Burkholderiaceae_C; genus Polaromonas. The sequence goes on along the minus strand of CANHKH010000271.1, from coordinate 4,094 downwards.
GCGCCCAGTCGGGCGTGCGCGCTTGGCCTTGCGCGTCAAACCAAATGTCGCCCAGCAGGTTGAGCATGAGGGCGGGCGAGTGCTGGCGCGGCTGCGGCAGGGGCAGGCCCGCCATGGCGTGCACCTGCAAGTCGAACTGCGAGTGGTCGCAGGCGTCCAGGGTGTAGTGGCCACTGTTGTGCGGGCGCGGCGCCATTTCATTGACGACCAAGTCCAGGCCTTGACCTGGCTCTCCTTGCACCACAAAAAACTCCACGCACATCAGGCCCACATAGCCAATTTGCGCGGCAATCGCCAGGCTGGCGGCTTGGGCGCGGGCGGCCAGCTCGGCGGGCAGGCAGCCTTCATAGGCGTGGGTCACCGCCAAAATGCCGTCCACATGCACATTGCGCTGCGGGGGGTAGCTGACCATGGCGCCGTCAAAGCCGCGCGCCACCAGCACCGAGCATTCGGCGTGCAGGGGCAGCATTTTTTCAAGCACGCAGGGCACGCGCTGCAATTGGTCCCAGGCTTCGGTCAGCTCTTGGCGGGTGCGCACGCGCACTTGGCCTTTGCCGTCGTAGCCCATGCGCGCGGTTTTCAGGATGCCGGGCAGCAGCTCGGCGGCCACGGCCTGCAGCTCGCCTTCGCTGCGGATCACGGCATGCGGCGCGCAGGCCACGCCAGAGCTGGCGGCGCAGGCTGAAAAATGCGCTTTTTCCTCGATGCGGTCTTGCGCAATGGCCACGCAGGCCGCGCCTGGTGCCACCGGCCGGCGGGCGGCCAGGGCCTGCAGGGCCTGGGCGGGCACGTTTTCAAACTCGGTGGTGATGGCCGCGCACAAGCTGGCCAGGCGCTCCAGCCCCGCCGCATCGGTGTAGGCGGTGTGAATATGGTGGTGGCTGACCAGGCCGGCCGGGCTGTGGGCGTCCGGGTCGAGCACGGCGGTGAAATAGCCCAAGCGTTGGGCCGCGTGCACAAACATGCGGCCGAGCTGGCCGCCCCCCATCACGCCCAGTGTGGCGCCTGGCAACACGGGCTTCATGCGGCGGCAGGCGGCAGCGTCATGGCCTGGGCTGCGCGGGTTTGCTCGGCCCTGAAGGCCTTGAGCTGCTGGGCCAGGGCCGGCTTGTGCAACGCCAGCATGGCCACGGCAAACAAGGCCGCGTTGGCCGCGCCTGCGTTGCCAATGGCAAAGGTGGCCACCGGAATGCCCTTGGGCATTTGCACGATGCTGTGCAGCGAGTCCACCCCTTGCAGGTGGCGGCTGGCCACCGGCACGCCCAGCACGGGCACACAGGTTTTGGCCGCCAGCATGCCCGGCAGGTGGGCTGCGCCGCCAGCGCCTGCAATGATGGCCTGCAGGCCCCGGCTTTCTGCTGACTCTGCGTAGGCAAACAGCTGGTCGGGCATGCGGTGGGCCGAGACCACGCGGGCCTCGTGGGCCACGCCAAATTGCTCAAGAATCTGCACCGCGTGTTGCATGGTGTCCCAGTCGCTGCTGGAACCCATGACCACGCCAATGTGCAGGGTGGGGGAGGAGGAGGTGGAGGTCATGCGCTGGCCGGGTGGCGGCTGGCCGCAAGAGTTGCGGCGGCCCAGGGTGGAGCGGGGGTGCCCGCCAAAAGCCCATGATTTTAAGCGGCGCTCAGGTTCCGCACCACCATGTACCATCCTGCCCATGATAGACGTCACCATGGCGAACTTTGAGCAGGAAGTCATCGCCGCTTCCATGACCACCCCCGTGCTGGTGGATTTCTGGGCCCCTTGGTGTGGGCCTTGCAAATCGCTGGGCCCTTTGCTTGAAAAAGTGGAGGCCGAGTACGCGGGCCGCTTCACGCTGGCCAAGGTCAACTCTGACAACGAGCAGCAGCTGGCCACCGCCTTTGGCATTCGCAGCCTGCCCACCTGCGTGCTGCTGGTGGGCGGCCGGCCGGTGGACGGCTTTACCGGCGCGCTGCCCGAGGGCCGCATCAAAGAATTTTTGGACAAGCACCTGCCCAGCGAGGGCGAGCTCATGGCCCAAGCGGTGGCCGAGGAAACCCAGGAGTTGATGGACAGCGGCGACTTGCAAAGCGCGCTCGACAAGCTGGGCGACGCGCTGGCGGCGGACCCGGCCAACCACGAGGCCCGCTTTGATTACGTCAAGTTGCTCATCAGCACCGGCCAGTTGCAAGAGGCCGAGGCGGCCCTGGCTCCCGCGCTGCTGCACATCCCCCTGCAGCTGCGCTTTGAAGCCTTGAGGCAGTGGCTGCAAGCGCTCCAGTTTGTGGCCACAGACCCGCGCGGCCAGTGGCCGTTGGCGCAGTTTGACGCGCTCATTGCCCAGAACAAGCGCGACTTTGACGCCCGCCTGGCCAAGGCCCGCGTGCTGATGGCCGAGGGCGACTGGACCGCCGCCATGGACGAGCTGCTGGAGATCATCTTGCGCGATAAAAAATGGTCTGACGAGCTGCCGCGCAAAACCTTTATTGCCATTTTGGAGCTGCTCACCCCGCCCAAGCCCAAAGCGGCTGCGGGAACGCCTGGCAAAACGGCAGCCGGCATTGAGCTTGTGGGTGCGCTGGCCGTGCAAGAAGACCCGCAGGCGGCCATGGTGTCTGCCTACAGGCGCAAGCTGAGCATGACGCTCAATTGAGCGGGCAGCGGGGAACAAGGGGTGAGGGGGCAACGCTCCCGCCCCAATAAATCCCCAACATGAATGCTTGATGACATAACAGTTCGGGTATTCACTGTTGATTTACGGAATCAATAATGGTGCTCCTTTGTTGGCGTGCACCATTGCCGGGCGCCATAAGCACCAAAAAAGTGCATAAAAGGCGCTGGGAGGCCACCTGAGGCTGGCAGGGTTATTGCTGAGGAGTGTGTCTAAGTTTTCATTCACTCTTCCTAGAAAGAACCTCTCACATGATGCTGAAAAAACTGATCCCCGCCGCCGCCGTGCTTGCTTTGGCCGGAGCTGCCCAAGCTCAGGTGTCTGTTTATGGCCTGCTCGACCTGAGCTACGGCAAAAGCCTGGCCGATGACGCGACCAATAAAAAGGCCAACATCCACTCGGGTGCCGACAACGGTGGCTCGCAAGGCAACTCTGTCAGCCGCGTGGGTATCAAGGGCACGACCGATTTGGCCCCTGGCATCAAAGGCAATTTCAAACTGGAAACCGGCGGCATTGACCTCGACGGCAAAGTCAACGGCGGCGATGGCCCCTTCTTTTATCGCCAAGCTTGGGCTGGCGTGACCGGTGGCTTCGGTGAAGTTCGCGTGGGCCGCGACGACGACGTGATTTTCCAAACCTTCATTGGTTTTGACATGAACGGCGCAGCCAACATGGCCTCTGCGGGTGGCAACACCGGCCTGGGTATTTTGGGCAACGGCCGCGTGTCCCGCCAAGTTCAATACATCTCGCCCGCTTTTGGTGGTTTCAGCGCGCATGTGGCGCACGCCCCGCAAGACAGCGAAATTGTGGGTGCCAAGGCCTTCAGCTCGTTTGCCCTCAAGTACACCGCAGGCGCTTTGAGCTTGGCTTTGGCCAATGAAGGCAAGCGCACCAGCACGGACGAAGCCAACATGTTGTATGCCGGCTCTTACGACTTTGGTGTGGCCAAGCTGGCCGTGATGAATTCGCAAACCAAAGGCGCCAAGGGCACGCAGTACGGCATCAGCGCACCTGTGGCGGGTCTCACCGTGGGCATGCAGTACGCCAAGAACAGCAGCAACAAAGACAAGGGCACCGAGTTCTTTGTGAACAAGGAAATCTTCAAGAACACCGTGGCTTACATGGACATTGGCAGCAAAAAAGCGGCCAATGGCACCAAAACCAACGGCTACGCCGTGGGCGCGATCTACGTGTTCTGATTTGGTCTGATGACCACCGCCCTTCTGGGGCTTTTTCTCCAAGGTTCAGCCCGCCGCGCGTCAAGCCCGGCGGGCTTTTTTACGTCTGGTGGCAAGGGGGTCACCTTCCAAATGATTTCAATTTTTTACGATTGAAGCTTAAATTAACTATTTGTGGCTATCATAAGAGCCCTTCACTGGTTACTTATGGCAGATCCACACGTCAACGCTTTGCTGCAGGAAATGGCCACGGAAATGGCCTTTTTGTCGCCCGACAGCGC
>CANHKH010000270.1 GCA_947460165.1 Comamonadaceae bacterium | reverse complement strand
GGAGTTCCTGCCACCAACTTGGTGCTCGACCATGAATCCGAGCAAACCGAGTCAGGCAGCACCCGGCAAGTCAAGCTCTCGATCAAAGCGGTGACCTTTGGCACCTTGGCCGAGCAGGCCAGTCGGCTCGATTTGAGCCAAGCCTTCAGGTTCCGTGGTTTTTTGGCCAGTGCACGCACCAGCAAAAGCATCGTTTTTCATATCCAAGAATTCAATCTTCTCTAAGGAGTCCATCATGCCCGGACCAAAACGTTTCAACAAAGACAAGCGCCCCAAGCGCAACACCCAATCGCTGCTGTTCAAGCGCAAGCGCTTTTGCCGCTTCACCGTCGCTGGCGTCGAAGAAATCGACTACAAAGACGTGGACACGCTGCGCGACTTCATCGCTGAGAACGGCAAGATCATCCCCGCACGCCTGACCGGCACGCGCGCCATCTTCCAGCGCCAGCTCAACACCGCCATCAAGCGCGCTCGCTTTTTGGCCATGGTGCCGTACAGCGACCAACACCGCACCCTGTAAGGAGCCGAGACCATGCAAATTATTCTGCTCGACAAAGTCGTCAACCTCGGCAACCTCGGCGAGGTCGTCAAGGTCAAAGACGGTTACGCCCGCAACTTCTTGATCCCTTCGGGCCGTGCCCGCCGTGCCACGGCAGCCGCGATCAAGGAGTTTGAAGTCAAACGCGCCGAACTTGAAAAAGTCGCCGCCGCCAAGCTGGCCGATTCACAAGCCCAAGGCGCCAAGCTGGGCGGCACCAGCATCAAGCTGACGCAAAAAGCCGGTGTGGACGGTCGCCTGTTTGGCTCCGTCACCAACGCCGACATTGCGGGCGAACTCAGCAAAGGCGGCTTTGCGGTGCTCAAATCGCAAATCCGCATGCCCAACGGCCCCATCAAGATCGTCGGCGACCACCCGGTCAGCGTGGCTTTGCACACCGACGTGTTGGTGGACATCACGGTCACGGTGCTGGGCGAGACTGCTTAAGTTTTTGGCTGCACCCTGAAAAAGCCGCCTGAGGGCGGCTTTTTCATGACTGTGCGCGACTGGCGTCACAATGGTCGCAGTGACTGATTTTTTGTTCATTGAACTTGCCAGCCGCTGCATCTGGCTTGAATGATTCGGCGCAATCAATGGCAAAGTAGTCAGATTGATACAAGCACAGTCTTGGTTCATTCAAAGGGCTCACATGATGAGAACACTGACCATAGAACTGCCGGTCTAGGGGCTGCCCACGGCAGCCGAGTTGCCAGCCAATTTTCCGGATGAAGTTCGTTTTCTTTTGGCGTTGAAACTTTTTGAACAGGGCCGCATTTCTTCAGGCAAAGCTGGGCGCCTGTGTGACATGGGTCGTGTTGAATTTCTTTTGGCTGCCAGTCGCTCGGGGGTGCCCGTCGTTGATTTCAAGGGCGATGAATTGACCGATGAGTTTGACTGATGCCAGGTCGTGCCGTCATCAATGCCGGCCCGCAATGGACAACTCACGTGAGCCCCGTGCCTGACCTTGACCCCTTGCTTATCTTTGCTGAATATAAAACGCGAAGGGTATTTCCTGTCGGATGCGGTCATCGACGCCGCATGCCAAGCCAGTCTGCGGCGCTGAAAGAGCAAGCTGCGGCCACCAGGCGCTGGCACCCTCATCAATCTCGCACGCGGCTGACTTGTCCACCGCCATTGCCCTGTTTTACAGCGCTGCTCCACCGCTTGTCCACAGCCTTGTGCACCTCTGAAGGCCCTGAGGGCGCTACCATGGAGGGCTTATTCAGGAAGCCCATGTCAGCCCTTTTTTCTGCCGACCTCGAGCGCTACGGCTCAGACAAGCAAATTGCGCAATTGCGCATTCCCCCGCATTCCATTGAGGGCGAGTCCAGCGTGTTGGGTGGCTTGCTGCTGGACAACGGCGCCTGGGACCGCGTGGGTGATTTGCTGGTGGACAGCGACTTTTACCGCCATGAGCACAAGCTCATTTACGCGGCCATCGGCTCCTTGATCAACGCCAGCAAACCGGCCGACATCATCACCGTCTTTGAGCACCTGCAAAGCCAGGGCAAGGCCGAAGACACAGGTGGCTTGATGTACCTCAACTCGCTGGCCCAGTACGTGCCCAGTGCGGCCAATGTGCGGCGCTATGCCGAGATCGTGCGCGAGCGCTCCATTCTGAGAAAACTGGTGGCCGCCAGCGACGAGATCGCCACCAACGCCTTCAACCCCCAGGGCAGGCCGGTCGAGACCATTTTGGACGAGGCCGAGCAAAAAATCTTCAATATTGGCGAGGCCGGCTCGCGCATGAAGCAGGGCTTTCACAGCATGGACACGCTGGTGGTTCAGCTGCTGGACCGCGTCACCGAAATGTCGGAAAACCCCAACGACATCACCGGCGTGCCCACCGGCTTTTACGACCTCGACAAAAACACCTCCGGCCTGCAGCCTGGGGACTTGATCATCTTGGCAGCCCGTCCGTCCATGGGCAAAACCGCGCTGGCCATCAACATTGCCGAGCATGTGGCGCTGCACGAGGGCCTGCCCGTGGCGGTGTTTTCCATGGAAATGGGCGCCTCGCAGTTGGCCGTGAGGATTGTGGGCTCCATAGGCCGCATCGACCAAGGCCACCTGCGCACCGGCAAACTCACCGACGACGAATGGCCGCGGCTGACCGAGGCCATTGAAAAGCTGCGCAATATTTCTCTGCACATTGACGAAACCCCAGGCCTGACGGTCAGCGAGCTGCGCGCCAACGCCCGCCGCCTGGCCCGCCAGTGCGGCAAGCTTGGCCTCATCGTGGTCGATTACCTGCAGCTCATGAGCACCTCCATGTCGGGCGATGAGAACCGCGCCACGGCGGTGGGCGAGATTTCCCGCGGCTTGAAGATGCTGGCCAAAGAATTGCAATGCCCGGTGATCGCGCTGTCACAGCTCAGCCGTGGCGTGGAGTCGCGCACCGACAAGCGGCCCATGATGAGCGATTTGCGCGAGTCTGGCGCCATTGAGCAAGACGCCGACGTCATCATGTTCATTTACCGCGACGAGTACTACACCAAAGAAGCCTGCAAAGAGCCAGGCGTGGCCGAGATCATCATCAGCAAGCAACGCAATGGCCCCACCGGCACCACCAAGCTGGGGTTTGTGAAGCACCACACCAAGTTTGAAAACTTGGCCATTGGGGACTATTGAGTCTGGCGAGAAGGGGCGAATCAATGGCGGTGGCAACGCATTGCCCGCACATCTCTCCCCTTGTAGAGCCGGCCTGCCGGCGAATGGATGCCTGGGGCGATGCCCTTAAAAACAAAGCAATCGCCGCCAAGCCAGTTTCTCAACAGCATATTTACCAGCCTCGCCACGCTCCGTTATGCTGCGCGGCATGATGAAGCTCTACAACTTTTTCCGCTCTTCCGCCTCTTACCGCGTGCGCATTGCGCTGGCGCTCAAAGGCTTGCCCTACACCTACATGCCGGTGCACCTGCTGCGCGGCGATCATAAAAAGCCCGAGTTCGCGGCGCTGTCGGCCGATGGCTTTGTGCCGCTGCTGCAAGACGGTGAGGCTTGCTTGTCGCAGTCCATGGCCATCATCGAGTACATCGATGAAACCCACCCCGCACCGCCTTTGTTGCCCCAAGACCCCGTGGGCCGCGCGCAGGTGAGGGCGCTGGCCCAGTCGGTGGCCTGCGACATTCACCCGCTCAACAACCTGCGCGTGCTCAAGTACCTGGTGCGCGAACTCAAGCTCAGCGAGGACGCCAAAAACGACTGGTACCGCCACTGGTGCCGCGAGGGTTTCTTGTCGCTGGAGCGCCAACTGCAGCGCTCGCCTGCGGGCGCCTTTTGCCATGGCGACAGCCCCAGCCTGGCCGACTGCTGCTTGGTGCCGCAGGTGGTCAACGCGCAGCGCTTGGAAGTCGATTTCCAAGGGCTGGACCGCATTCAGGCCATTTTTGAGGCGTGCATGCGCCTGGAGGCCTTTCAAGCCGCCGATCCCAGCCGCTGCCCGGATGCCGAGTAAGCCCGTTCATTCGGTGCAGCAAGCAGGGCCAAGCGATTGGTTGGTGCCGCAGTGGCCGGCCCCAACCAGCGTGCGGGCCGTCATGACGACCTGCTCGGGCGGCATCTCCACAGGCCTGTTCAGCAGCATGAACCTGGGCGAGCATGTGGGCGACGACCCGGCGGCCGTCGCGGCCAACCGCGCCAGCCTGGCCGCTCACATGGCGGCGCGCCCTGTGTTCCTGCGCCAAGTGCATGGGGTGGAGGTGGTGCATGTGAACGCAGGCAGCGCGGACCTGCAAGCCGATGGGGCATGCACACAGCAGCGCGGCCTGGCTTGCACCGTCATGGTGGCCGACTGCCTGCCCGTGTTGCTGACCCACGAGCGCGTGCCCGTGGTGGCGGCCTTGCACGCGGGCTGGCGGGGCTTGGCGGGGCAGGGCGGCCCGGGCTTTGGTGGCGTGCTGGAGTCCGGCTGGGCCGAGCTGCAGGCGGCCACGGGCCTGAGCGGCCAAGACCTTTCAGCGGGCCTCCTGGCCTGGCTGGGCCCTTGCATAGGCCCTGAGGTTTTTGAGGTGGGCGCGGAGGTGCGACTGGCCTTTGTGGCCGCGCAGCCTGAGGCGCATGTTTGCTTCAAGCCGGCTCCCAATGGCAAGTACCTGGCCGACTTGCCCCAACTGGCCCGCTTGCGTTTGCAGCGCCTGGGCATTCACCGAATTTTTGGCAACGACGGCAGCCGCGCCTGGTGCACCGTGTCGCAGTCAGCTTTCTTTTCGCACAGGCGCGTCAGCGGCAGGCCCGGCGCCCTCGCCGGCGACACCGGGGGCCGCATGGCCGCTTGCATCTGGCTGGACTGAGGCCGCCGCGTTCTGCGCCTGGGCGGCCTCTTGCGCCCGCCTGGCGCGCTTGCGACCAGGGGTGCCCATGATGTACAGCACAATGCCCAAGGGCAAGGCGCCGTAGAATAAAAAAGTAGTGAATGCGCCCAGCAAACTGCCGGCTGGGCTGGCAGCCTCGGCCACGCTCATCATGAGCACCACATACATCCAGGCAATCGCCACCAAATACATAAATAAACTCCTGAGGCCCAGTTTAGTCAGCAAGTTGAAATACTGCTGCGGCACAGTCTTTATGTCCGACACTTGTGACATCTGCTTACAGGTCAAAAAGCGTCAGGGTGATGCGGTTTTTACCCTTGCTCTGTTTCCCTTGCCCCG
>CANHKH010000269.1 GCA_947460165.1 Comamonadaceae bacterium | reverse complement strand
TGGAGCAGGGCGGTCGCACTCATTTGAGTCGGTCCGATTTTTGGAAGGACTTTTGCCGCTTGAACATGCCTTGGCGGTAAAAGGGAAAGAGCTGCAAATACGCCCGAATTTTGAGCCAGCGGCCGTACAGGCCCATGGGTTCAAACAGCACAAAGGCAATCAGCACCGCGCCATAAACCACGGCCTTGAGGCCAGGCGCCTGGCCAATGGCCTCGGGCAAAAAGTCTTTGACCATGGCAATCGCCTGGGGCAGGCCAATCAAGAAAATCGCGCCCAAAAACACACCATGCAAAAACCCCAGCCCACCTATGACCACCATCAGCAGCAGGTCTATCGAATGGATGATGTTGAACTGCTCTGGCGTGACAAAGCGTATTTGGTGCGCATACAGCGCCCCGCCAATGCCGGCCAGCGCGGCCGAAATGGCAAAGCTCAAGGTCTTGTAGTACGCCAAGTGAATGCCCATGCTCTGGGCCGACACCTCCGAGTCCCGAATGGCCACAAAAGCGCGGCCCGTGGGGCTGCGCAGCAGGTTCACGCAGGCCAGAGTCGCCAACACAGTGACCACCAGGCACACAAAGTAAAACGAGCTGCCGGTGTCGGCCGTCCAGCCAAACATGTGCGGCGAGCCCACGGTTTTGCCGGTGTTGCCGCCGGTCACGCTGTCCCAGCGGGCAAACACCTCTTCCACAATAAAGCCAAAGGAAAGCGTGGCAATGCCCAGGTAAATGCCTTTGACCCGCAGCGCCGGCAGCCCCACCACCACACCCACGGCCGCCGAAAGCAGCCCGGCCATGGCCAAGGCCACCGGAAAAGGCCAGCCCATTTGCGTGAGCACCGCCTGCGTGTAGGCGCCCACCCCCAAAAAGGCGGCATGGCCGATGGAAAACAGCCCCGTGAAACCAGCCAGCAGCATCAGGCCTAAGCCAACCACGGAGTAAATCAAAATAAATGTCAGCTGCGCCAGCAGGTACTCGCCCATCAGCCAGGGCGCGGTCAGCAGCCCCGCCATCAGCAGGCCGTACCAAAACACATGGCCGCTGTGCTTGGCCAGGCGCAGGTCTTGTTCGTAAGAGGTCTTGAAAATAAAACGCATGGGGGATCAGACCTTTTTGCTCAGCCGCTCACCAAACAGGCCATTGGGCTTGAGCATGAGCATGAGCAGCACCACCACATAAGCGGCAATGTCCTTGAAGCCTTCAGGCAGGTAAAAGCCCGCGAGCGACTCCACCACGCCAATGATCATGCCGCCCACAATCGCGCCGGGCAGGCTGGTAAAGCCCCCCACCACGGCGGCGGGAAAGGCCTTCAGGCCAATAAAGCCCATGTTGGCGTGCACAAAGGTGATGGGCGCCAGCAGCAGGCCCGCAATGGCGGCCACCATGGCGGCCAAAGCCCACACCAGGCCATTGAGCCGCTTGACCGGAATGCCCATGTAGTAAGCGGCCAGCTGGTTTTGCGAGGACGCCTGCATGGCAATGCCCAGCTTGGTGTAGCGAAACAGCGCAAACAGCGCCAGGCACAGCAGCGCCGTGAAGCACATCACGATGAGCTGCTCCATGGGCACGATCAGCCCACCGGCTTGCACAATTTGGTCCCGGTAGGGCACGGCCAGCACATGCGTGTCTGTTCCCATGCCAGGCACCATGGTGATGAGCCCGCGCGCCACATAGCCCACGCCAATGGTGAGCATGACAATGGAAAACGCCGGTTGGCCCAAGATGGGTCGAATCAGCGCCCGCTCGACCACCAGGCCAAACAGCCCCATGGCCACGATGGCTGAAATGACAGCCAGCCAAAACGGAAAGCCCAGCCAGTTCATGGCCACCAGGCCCGCAAAAGCGCCCAGCATCATGAGCTCGCCCTGCGCAAAGCTCACCGTTTCCGTGGCTTTGTAAATGAGCACAAAGCCCAGCGCGATCAGCCCGTAAATGCAACCCAACGCGATACCGCTGATGACCAGCTGAAGCACCTGCACAAAAATAGTTCCCTGAAGTGAAGACTGCGTTTATAGGTGCGCCAGGGCGATTCTGTGTCTAGGACTTGTCCGATGAGGGTTCACCCGTGGACTGGGCTTGACAGGGGGGTTTTTGGGGCAATACGCAGTTTTTTTGGGGTTTTCTTGGGCTCAGCGTTCAATGGGCCGCGGGCGGCCTTGCTCGTCAATGGCCACGTAGGTCAGGCTCGCTTCGGTGACCTTGATGTACTGGCCCTGTGAGGTGTAGCGCTCGGCATACACCTCCACCTGCACCGTGACCGAGGTGCGGCCTATGCGCTGGAGCGTGGCGAAAAAAGACAGGATGTCGCCCACCCGCACCGGCTGCTTGAAGATGAACTGGTTGACCGCCACCGTGGCCATGCGGCCTTTGACGTAGCGCGCCGGCAGCACCGAGCCGGCCAAGTCCACCTGGGCCATGACCCAGCCGCCAAAGATGTCGCCGTTGGCGTTGCAGTCGGCCGGCATGGGGATGACCTTCATCACCAGGTCGCTGTGGGTGGGCAGCTGGACTGAAGGGTGCGGCAAGGCGTTTTCAGGGGTGGTTTCAGGGGTGGATAAGGCGTCTGACATATAGGCACAATCTCAGGGTTGTTCGGGGTGTTTTGATGCGACTGGCCCTCCCGGTCCCTACCCCTGTTTGATTGTCCCCCATGCGCCACCGAGTTGAATCCCCCACCCCAGCCGCCACGCCCCCAGGGCCGGGCCGCTCTGACTGGCAAACCCTCACCCGCCTGTTCCCCTACCTGTGGGAGTACAAGTGGCGCGTGATGGCGGCGCTGGCCTTCATGGTGGGCGCCAAAATGGCCAACGTGGGCGTGCCCTTGCTGCTCAAGGAGCTGGTGGACACCATGAATCCGCAGACCCGCGAGTCGGCGGCGCTGCTGGTGGTGCCGCTGGGCTTGTTGCTGGCCTATGGCCTGCTGCGCTTGTCCACCTCTTTGTTCACTGAACTGCGCGAGTTGGTGTTTGCCAAGGCCACCGAAGGGGCGGCCAGGCGCATTTCGCTGGAGGTGTTCAACCACTTGCATGCGCTGTCTTTGCGCTTTCACTTGGAGCGCCAAACCGGCGGCATGACGCGCGACATTGAGCGCGGAACGCGGGCGGTGCATTCGCTCATTTCGTATTCGCTCTACAGCATCGTGCCCACGCTCATAGAGGTCACGCTGGTGCTGACCTTGCTGGCCGTGAAGTTTGACGTGTGGTTTGCCATCATCACCTTGGTGGCGTTGGTGCTCTACATCGCGTTCACTGTCACGGTGACCGAGTGGCGCACGCAGTTCAGGCGGCAGATGAACGAGCTCGACTCCACCGCGCACAGCCGCGCCATTGACTCGCTGCTGAACTACGAAACGGTGAAGTACTTCAACAACGAAGGTTTTGAAGCCAAGCGCTACGACGAAAGCCTGGACCGTTACCGGCGCGCCGCCGTCAAGAGCCAAACCACACTCAGCCTGCTCAACACCGGCCAGCAGCTCATCATTGCGGTGGCGCTGTTTGCCATGCTGTGGCGCGCCACCACCGGCGTGATTGAAGGGCGCATGAGCTTGGGCGACTTGGTGATGGTCAACGCCTTCATGATCCAGCTCTACATTCCGCTGGGGTTTTTGGGTGTGATTTACCGCGAGATCAAGCAAAGCCTGACAGACCTCGACAAGATGTTCAGGCTGATCGAGCAAGAGCGCGAGGTGGCCGACGCGCCTGGCGCCCAGGCCTTGAGCTTGCCGGCTGGCGAGGTGGACGTTCGTTTTGAAAACGTGGCTTTTGGCTACGACGCCAACCGGCCCATCTTGCACGGTGTGAGCTTTCACATACCGGCGGGTAAAACGGTGGCGGTGGTGGGCGCCTCAGGGGCGGGCAAGTCCACCTTGGCACGCTTGTTGTTTCGCTTTTACGACGTGAGCCGCCCCCAAGAGGGCGGGCGTATTTTGATTGCGGGCCAAGACATTCGGCAGGTGACCCAAACCAGCTTGCGCCAGGCCATAGGCATCGTGCCGCAAGACACGGTGTTGTTCAATGACACGGTGGAATACAACATTGCTTACGGCCGCGCAGGCGCCAGCCGCGAGCAGGTGGAAGAAGCCGCGCGTTCGGCCCGTATTCACGACTTTATTGCGTCTACCCCCAAGGGCTACGCCACCATGGTGGGCGAGAGGGGCCTGAAGCTGTCGGGCGGTGAAAAGCAGCGCGTGGCCATTGCCCGCACTTTGCTGAAGAACCCGCCTGTGCTGATTTTTGACGAGGCCACCTCGGCGCTGGATTCGACCAATGAGCGGGCCATACAGGCTGAGCTGCGCATGGCCGCCGAAAACAAAACCACGCTGGTGATTGCGCACCGCTTGTCCACGGTGGTGGATGCGCATGAAATTTTGGTCATGGACGCGGGCCGCATCATCGAGCGCGGCACGCACGCCGAGCTGCTGGCCCAGTCTGGCCGCTACGCGCAGATGTGGGCAATGCAATTGCAAGGCAGTGAAAGCGCCGAAACCTTGGCTTGACTGCCTCGCTTCTTTGGGGATAGGGCACGCGTGAGGCAAAGGTGGTGCCACGCGATGCCCCCACCCCGGCCCTCCCCCAGAGGGGGAGGGAGGAAATCGGGGAGGCCTTGTCATGCTCCCTCCCCCTCTGGGGGAGGGCTGGGGTGGGGGCACGATGCAGCACCATTTATCTATATACGCCAAGTGCCCAAAGTTTCGAGCCGCAGCCCTTTTTGAGCCACTGACAACGGTGCCACGCGGTGCCCCCACCCCGGCCCTCAAGTGGGGGAGGGAGTAATTCGGGAGCCTGGCTCCCTGGTCTCATGGGGAGTAATTCGGGGATCTTGTTTGCACTTCCTTTCCCGCACCGTTAATAATCCCTGGTTATGGAAACCAAATGGTTAGAAGATTTCGTCAGTCTGGCTGAAACGCGCAGTTTCAGCCGTTCCGCGCAGCTGCGCCATGTGACCCAACCGGCCTTTTCTCGGCGCATCCAGGCACTCGAAGCCTGGGCCGGCAGCGACTTGGTGGACCGCAGCTCCTACCCCACGCGGCTGACGCCGGCTGGCGAGACTTTGTACGCTCAGGCGCTGGAAATGTTGCAGGGCCTGCAGTCCACCCGAGCCATGTTGCGCGGCCACACGGCCGCCGCGCAAGACGTGATTGAATTTGCCGTGCCGCACACGCTGGCATTTACCTTTTTCCCCTCCTGGGCCAGCGCCTTGCGTGAGAATTTCTCGCCCATCAAGA
>CANHKH010000268.1 GCA_947460165.1 Comamonadaceae bacterium | reverse complement strand
GCCAGGCAGCTTGCCGACCTTGACTTCGTTCATGTCGTGGTCGCCGCGCAGCAGCAGCAGCCAGACCTGCGTCTTGACGACCGCGCCCAGCTCATTGAGCTCGTCGGTGGCCAGCACCAAGGACTTGACGGTGCGCGCCAGCGGCAGGCCCAGCAGCTCGGCCACATCGGCGCAGGTGCTTTTGCCGGGTGTCGGGGTAGGGGTCAGCGCTTGGCTGGCGGTGGGGCGCGGGCCGGCCGGGGCCAAGGCCTCGGCTTTTTCCATGTTGGCCGCGTAGTCGCTGCTGGGGCAGTAGACGATGGCGTCCTCCCCGGTGGCGGCAATCACCTGAAACTCTTCAGACAAATCGCCACCAATGGCGCCGCTGTCGGCGGCGACGGCGCGGTAGCTCAAACCAAACCTGTCAAAGATGCGGCGGTAGGCTTGGGCCATGACCTGGTAGCTGGCTTTGGCTGCAGTTTGGTCGCGGTCAAAGCTGTAAGCGTCCTTCATGGTGAACTCGCGGCCGCGCATCAGGCCAAAGCGTGGGCGGCGCTCGTCCCGGAACTTGGTCTGAATTTGGTAGAAGTTCTTGGGCATCTGCTTGTAGCTGCGGATGTCCTGGCGAGCGATGTCAGTGATCACTTCTTCGCTGGTGGGCTGCACCACAAAGTCGCGCTCGTGCCGGTCCCGGATGCGCAAGAGCTCGGGGCCCATTTTTTCAAAGCGGCCGGTCTCTTGCCACAGCTCGGCGGGCTGGACCACCGGCATGCTCAGCTCAATGGCGCCTGCCCGGTTCATTTCTTCTCGGACGATGGCCTCGACCTTGCGGATCACCCGCAAGCCCATGGGCATGTAGTTGTAGATGCCGGCGCCCAGTTTTTTAATCATGCCGGCGCGCATCATCAGTTGGTGGCTGACCACCTCGGCGTCGGCCGGGGCTTCCTTGAGGGTGGAAATGAGGAACTGTGACGCTTTCATGCGGGGCCGATAGGAAGAGTGGGGAAAGAGCGAGCTGAGCCAAAACGCTGGACAGTGCGCTTGGCGCTGTTGCCGCAGCTGTGCATAATGGCTTTAATTTAGAAATTTTGAGGTTTGATTATGCTCGACCGCGATGGCTTCAGGCCCAACGTCGGCATCATCCTGCTCAACCAGAGAAGCCAGGTTTTCTGGGGCAAGCGCATACGCACCCACTCTTGGCAGTTCCCCCAAGGTGGCATTGACCGGGGTGAAAACCCCGAACAAGCCATGTTCCGCGAACTGCACGAAGAAGTGGGGCTGATGCCGCACCATGTGCAGGTGCTTGCCCGAACCCGGGATTGGTTGCGCTACGAGGTGCCAGACCGGTTCATTCGCCGCGATGCCCGAGGTCACTACAGGGGCCAAAAGCAGATTTGGTTTTTGCTCCAACTGGTCGGTCACGACTGGGATTTGAACCTGCGCGCCACCGACCACCCTGAGTTTGACGCTTGGCGCTGGAACGACTATTGGGTGCCGCTGGATGTGGTGGTCGAGTTCAAGCGGGGGGTGTACGAGATGGCGCTGTGTGAACTGTCACGCTTTGTTCCTCGCCCGGACACTCGCGCAGAGCTGCGCACGGATGGCCGCAACGAGGGCCGCACTGAGCCGCGCAACCGCTACCTTCGCACCGATGTGCGCCAGCGCAGCGGCATGCCCACAGATGCGGGCATGTCGGCCATGGACTTGCCCCCAGGCGCCAGTTTTGACCCTGACCCGCAAAACAGCCTGAGTCAAGCCCAGGGCTTCAAGCCATGAAATCAGCCCTGGCAGGGTGCGCGCTTGCTTGCTGGGCAGGTCTGGCCCAGGCCCAGTGGCTGGGCGATTCCAATTGGCAAGAAGCTCAAGCCCTGGCCCCCCCGGCGTTCAGCCTGGAGGGGCTGATCCGTTTTGAGGTCCACCCCGATTCGCCCATGGTGTATGAGATCGACCCGCGCACCATCCGCATTTCACCCAGCGACCGCGTGGTCAGCTATGTGGTGGTGGTGCGCAGCCCTTCTGGCGGTCGCAATGTGTTTTATGAAGGCATTCGCTGCCCCACGGCCGAGGTCAAAACCTACGCCCGCCACAATGGCAGTGCTTGGGTGGCTTTGTCCGAGCCCCTGTGGAGCCCCATGGCCAGCCGGCCATCGCGCCACACCGCGCAGCTGGCACGCCAAGGTGTTTGCGACGGCACGGGCACGCCTTTGAAGGCTGAGGATGTGGTGCGTGCTTTGCAGCAGAACTTCAGGGCCAACCCCCGCTGATTGAGCCCCCATGCCGCCGAGAGGCTGGGGCAGTTGGACAGTTGGGCTCAGCGCGAGAGAACCAAATTGGTTCGGTGCACCATTTCAGGCTCGCCCGTGTAGCCCAAGAGTTTTTCAAAGTCGCTGGAGGCCTTGCGGCAAATCAGCCGCGCTTCAGCGCTGGAGTAGTTGGCCAGGCCCCTGGCGATTTCCAGACCCTGGCTGTCGCGCACCGCAATCACATCGCCACGCGCAAACTCGCCGTGCACGCCTGTCATGCCCACGGGCAGCAGGCTTTTGCCTTCATCGCGCACTTTGGCGGCAGCACCCGCGTCCACCTCGACGGCGCCGCGCAGCTGCAGGTGGTCGGCCATCCATTGCTTGCGGGCTTGGTTTTTGGCCGTTTGCGCCAACAGCGCTGTGCCTATGCGCTCGCCGGCGGCCAGCCGCAGCAAGGCGTCGGGCTCGCGGCCCCAGGCAATCACGGTGCTGGCGCCCGAGCCGGCGGCCCGCTTGGCGGCCAAGATTTTGGTGATCATGCCGCCCCGGCCAATGCTGGACCCTGCGCCGCCGGCCATGGCTTCTAGCGCAGGGTCGCCGGCCTGGGCCTCGTGCACAAAAGTGGCCGTCGGGTCTTTGCGCGGGTCTGCCGTGTACAGGCCTTGTTGGTCGGTGAGGATGATGAGCAAGTCGGCTTCCACCAAATTGGCCACCAGCGCGCCCAGGGTGTCGTTGTCCCCAAACTTGATCTCGTCGGTGACCACGGTGTCGTTTTCGTTGATCACCGGCACCACGCCCAGCTGCAGCAAGGTCAGCAAGGTGGAACGGGCGTTGAGGTAGCGCTCGCGGTCGGCCAAGTCGGCATGGGTCAGCAGCACCTGGGCGCTGCCCACGCCCAGCTCGCGCAGCCGGCTTTCATAGACCTGCACCAGGCCCATTTGACCCACCGCCGCTGCTGCCTGCAATTCGTGGATGGCGCTGGGCCGACTGCTCCAGCCCAGGCGCTTCATGCCCTCGGCAATGGCGCCGCTGCTGACCATGATGAGCTCGTGCCCGCCCTGCCTGAGCGTGGCCATTTGGCGGCACCAGTGGCCAATGGCTTGGACATCCAGGCCTCGGCCCTCGTCGGTCACCAGGCTGGAGCCCACCTTCACCACGATGCGCCTGGCCTGGCTCAGCACCTCGAAAACCGTCTTGCTCTGCATGTTTTTTTGTAAGGTGGGAAAGGAAGCTGACAGGCGCCGGCCCTCAGGCGGCAGGGTCTGTGGGGCCTGGCGCAAAGCGCGGGTCCACCTCTTCAGGCGGGAGCGCTGCGGCGCGCACCCCTTGAATGAATTGAAAGGCCGCGCGTATCAGTGGCTCGCAGCCCTCGCGCGTCAAGGCCGAGATTTCAAACACCGGCCCTTTGAACTTGGCGCGTTTGACAAAGTCCTTGACCGTTTTGGTGCGCACTTCACCTTCGAGCATGTCCAGCTTGTTGAGCACCAACCAGCGCGGCTTGTTGTAGAGCTCCAGGTCGTATTTTTTGAGCTCACCCACGATGGCCTTGGCCTGCGCGACCGGGTCCACGTTGTCGTCAAAAGGGGCCAGGTCCACCACATGCAGCAAGAGGCGTGTGCGCTGCAGGTGGCGCAAAAACAAATGGCCCAGGCCCGCGCCTTCAGAGGCGCCCTCAATCAGGCCGGGCAGGTCGGCCACCACAAAGCTTTGTTCGGGACCCACGCGCACCACGCCCAAGTTGGGGTGCAAGGTGGTGAAGGGGTAGTCGGCAATGCGCGGCCTGGCGTTGGACACCGCCGTGATGAGGGTGGACTTGCCTGCATTGGGCATGCCCAGCAGGCCCACATCGGCCAGCACCTTGAGCTCGAGCTTGAGGCTTTTGTGCTCGCCCGGCCAGCCCGGTGTTTTGGTGCGCGGCGCACGGTTGGTGGAGCTTTTAAAGCGCAGGTTGCCAAAGCCGCCGTCGCCGCCCTTGGCGATCATGACTTCTTCGCCAGGCGTCAACATTTCGTAGAGCACCTCGCCCGACTCGGCGTCGGTCAAGATGGTGCCCACAGGCATTTTCAAAAACACGTCGTCGCCCTTGGCACCAAACATGTCTGAGCCTTTGCCATGCTCGCCGTTGCGGGCATCGTGCCTGCGCGAATAGCGAAAGTCCACCAAAGTGTTGAGGTTGGGGTCTGCCACCGCGTACACATGGCCGCCCCGGCCGCCGTCGCCCCCATTGGGTCCGCCAAATTCCTTGTACTTTTCGTGCCGAAAAGAGACGCAGCCACTGCCGCCATCGCCTGCGGCGATGTCAATAAAAGCTTCGTCAACGAATTTCATGGGGGATGGGGCTGGGTCAGCCGGTCGCTAGTTTACAAAAACAGTGTTCAGCAGCCTCTGAAGGCGCTCAACTTGGAGCCTTTTCATCTGCTGGGCTGGCGCGGCTGCAAGCATCAACAAAAAAGCCCCGCTGGCGGGGCTTTTTCAGCTCAAAGTGAGTCGGCTCAGGCCGGGGTCACGTTGATCATGTGCTTGTTCAAGGCGCCTTTGAAAGAAAAGGAGACTTGACCATCCACCAGCGCAAACAAGGTGTGGTCTTTGCCCATGCCGACATTGGTGCCGGCGTGGAACTTGGTGCCACGCTGGCGCACGATGATGCTGCCTGCGTTGATCACTTGACCGCCAAACGCTTTGACGCCAAGCATTTTTGGCTTGGAATCGCGTCCATTTCGCGTAGAGCCGCCGCCTTTTTTCTGTGCCATTTTCTAGACTCCTGATAAGGCGGCTCAGCCGGCGATGACGCCGATCTGCAGCTCGGTGAAGTTTTGGCGGTGCCCTTGGCGCTTTTGGTAGTGCTTGCGACGGCGCATCTTGAAGATGCGAACTTTGTCGCCCCGACCATGGGACAGGACTGTGACTGTGACTGTTGCACCGGACACCAAGGGCGTACCCACCTTGATATCACTGCCGATGCCCCTGGCGTTTTTGATAGTGCTTGCGACGGCGCATTTTGAAAATGCGCACTTTGTCGTG
>CANHKH010000267.1 GCA_947460165.1 Comamonadaceae bacterium | reverse complement strand
GGGTGTTGGTGGTGCCGCGCCAGCCCAGCTTGTGGTTCAGGCCCGCCAGCGCCACGTCGTTGCGCTCGCCGGTCAACTCGCCTTGCTCATTCACCAAACGCTTGGGCACCACAAACAGCGAAATGCCCTTGACGCCGGGCGGCAAGCGGCCAGACTCGTCAGGGATTTTGGCCAGCACCAAATGAACGATGTTCTCGGTCAGCTCGTGGTCGCCCGCAGAAATCCACATCTTGCTGCCGCGCAGCCTGTAGCGCGCACCCAGCGCGTCGGCTGCAAAGTCTGTGCCGTCGGGCACCGCGCGGGTGCTGATGTCGCCCAGCGAGGAGCCGGCCTGCGGCTCCGACAAGCACATGGTGCCGGCCCAGCGGCCTGAAAACTCATTGTGCGCAAACACCCGCTGCTGAGCGGGGCTGCCGTGGGCCAAGAGCAAATTGGCGTTGCCCACGGTGAGCATGGAGGTGTTGATGCTGACCGAGGCCAGCGCAAAAAAACTGTTGGCGGCAGCTTCCACCGTGAAGGGCAGCTGCATGCCGCCCAGCGCCTCGTCTTGCGCGGCGCTCAGCATGCCCGAGGCCACATAGGCCAGATGCGCCTCGTGCGTGGCCTGCGGCAGCACCACGCGCAGCCCGCCCTCCGGGTCGGGCTCGGTGCGCGGCTCTTGGGTGTCCACCAGGCGGTTGAAGGGCGCGTATTTCTCGCGGGCCATGCGCTCGCAGGTGTCCAGCACGGCGTCAAAGGTCTGGCGGTTGTGCTCGGCAAAGCGCGGGCGCTCGCTCAAGCCCTGGGCGCCCAGCCAGTCGTAGAGCAAAAAGTCCAGTGTGGGGCGCAAGCTCATGCTTGTCTTCTCAAAGGCAGGCCAGAGGAAAAATCAGCCATGCGGCACAGCAGGCTCACAGCACCTCAAACACACCGGCCGCCCCCATGCCGCCGCCTATGCACATGGTCACGCACACGAGCTTGGCGCCCCGGCGCTTGCCCTCGATGAGCGCGTGGCCCGTCAGGCGCTGGCCGCTCACGCCGTAAGGGTGGCCCACGGCAATGGCGCCGCCGTTGACGTTGAGCCTGTCGGCCGGGATGCCCAGCTTGTCGCGGCAGTACAAGACCTGCACGGCAAAAGCCTCATTGAGTTCCCACAAGTCAATGTCGCTGACCTTCAGCCCCAGCCGGGCCAGCACCTTGGGCACGGCATAGACCGGGCCAATGCCCATTTCGTCAGGCTCGCAGCCAGCCACCGCAAAGCCCAAGAAGCGGCCCAGGGGTTGCAGGCTCTGGCGACTGGCGTATTCCTCGCTCACCAGCACGCAAGCGCCAGCACCGTCGCTGAACTGGCTGGCGTTGCCGGCCGCAATCACACCACCGGGCATGGCCGGCTTGATGCCGCTGATGCCCTCTGCGGTCGTGCCTTCGCGTATGCCTTCGTCGCGGCTGACAGTCACTTTCTTGGTGATCAGGCCCAGGGTTTTGTCGGCCACGCCCGCAGTGACGGTGATGGGGGCGATTTCGTCGTCAAACTTGCCCGCCAACTGGGCAGCGCTGGCGCGCTGCTGGCTGCCGGCGCCGTACTCGTCCATGGCCTCGCGGGCAATGCCGTAACGCTTGGCCACCTGCTCGGCGGTCTGCAGCATGTTCCAGTAGATCTCGGGCTTTTTGCGGTTGAGGTCCAGGTCGCGGATCATGTGCAGGTTCATCTCCTGCTGCACGCAGGAGATGGACTCCACGCCACCGGCCACATACACCTCGCCCTCGCCGGCGATGATGCGCTGGGCCGCCAAGGCAATGGTCTGCAGGCCCGAGGAGCAAAAGCGGTTGACCGTCATGCCCGACACGCTCACCGGGCAGTCGGCCATGAGCGCGATCTGGCGGGCGATGTTGCTGCCGGTGGCGCCCTCGGGCGAGGCGCAACCCATGATGACGTCTTCGACCTGGTCAGGGGCAACGCCTGCGCGCTGCAGAGCGTGCTTGACCGCGTGGCCACCCAGGGTGGCGCCATGGGTCATGTTGAAAGACCCCTTCCAGCTCTTGGCCAAAGGGGTGCGGGCGGTGGAAACAATGACGGCTCGGCTCATGCGAATGCTCCTGTGTGTGCTTTAAGGGGGCGCAAGAGGCGCATCAAACGTTGTTGAAGGTTTTGCCCTCGGCCACCAAGCGGGCCAGCAGGGGGGCGGGTTGCCAAAACGAGGCGTCGTCCAGCGGATTCTTGGCAAAGCGCTGCATGGCTTGCACCACGTTGTAAAGACCCACGGTGTCGGCGTACATCATGGGGCCGCCCCGCCAAATGGGAAAACCATAACCGGTGAGGTAGACCATGTCGATGTCGCCGGGGCGAGACGCAATGCCTTCTTCCAAAATATGGGCGGCCTCGTTGACCAAGGAGAACACCAGGCGCTGCACGATTTCGTCGTCGCTGATCTTGCGCGGCGTGATGCCCAGCGAGGTGCGGTGTTGCTCCACCATTTGCTCGACCAGGGCACTGGGAATGGCGTCGCGCTTGCCGGCTTGGTAGTCGTACCAGCCTGCGCCGGTTTTTTGGCCATAGCGGCCCAGCTCGCACAAGAGGTCGGCGGTTTTGCTGTAGCGCAGGTCTGGCTTTTCCACATACCTGCGCTTGCGAATGGCCCAGCCAATGTCGTTGCCCGCCAGGTCGCCCATGCGAAAAGGGCCCATGGCGAAACCGAACTTTTCAAGCGCGCGGTCCACCTGGGCGGGGGTGCAGCCCTCGTCCAGCAAAAAGCCCGCTTGCCGGGAGTACTGCTCGATCATGCGGTTGCCAATGAAGCCGTCGCACACGCCAGAGACCACCGCGGTTTTCTTGATTTTTTTGCCCAGCGCCATGACCGTGGCCAGCACGTCTTTGGCGGTTTTTTCGCCGCGCACCACCTCCAGCAGTTTCATCACATTGGCGGGGCTGAAAAAGTGCGTGCCAATCACGTCTTGCGGGCGCTGGGTGAAGCTGGCAATTTGGTTGAGGTCCAGCGTGGATGTGTTGGACGCCAAAATGGCGCCCGGCTTCATCACCCGGTCCAGCTCGGCAAACACTTTTTGCTTGACGCCCATCTCTTCAAACACGGCCTCAATCACCATGTCGGCCTGGCCAATGTCCTCGTAGCTGAGCGTGGTTTTGAGCAAGGCCATGCGCTCCTCGTATTTCTCGGGCTTGAGCTTGCCTTTTTTGACCTGCGCCTCGTAGTTCTTGCGGATGGTGGCCACGCCCCGGTCCAGCGCGTCTTGCTTCATCTCCAACATGGTCACCGGGATGCCCACATTCAAAAAATTCATGGCGATGCCGCCGCCCATGGTGCCCGCGCCAATCACGGCCAAGGACTGCACGCTGCGCTTGGGCGTGTCTTCGGGCACGTCCGGAATTTTGGAGGCCGCGCGCTCGGCCGCGAACAAATGCCGCAAGGCGCGGCATTCGGGCGTCCACATCAGGTTGATGAAGATCTCGCGCTCAAACACCATGCCTTCGTCAAACTTTTTCTGCGTGGCGGCCTCCACCGCGTCCACGCACTTGGCCGGCGCCGGGTAGTTTTTGGCCATGCCTTTGACCATGTTGCGCGCAAACTGAAAGTAGGCATCGCCCTGAGGGTGGCGGCAAGGAAGATCGCGCACTTTGGGCAGGGGCCGCACATCGGCGACTTCGCGCGCCAGGGCCAGGGCCTCGTCCAAGAGCTTGTCGGGGGCCGAGGCCAGGCGGTCAAAGAGTTTTTGGCCGGGCACGTGCATGAGCATGTCGCTTTTGACCGGCTCGCCCGACACAATCATGTTGAGCGCCGCCTCCACACCCAGGGCGCGTGGCAGGCGCTGCGTGCCACCCGCGCCAGGAATGAGTCCGAGCTTGACCTCGGGCAGGGCCACGGTGCAGCCGGGTGCGGCGATGCGGTAATGGCAGCCCAGGGCCAACTCCAGCCCACCGCCCATGGCCACGCTGTGCAGTGCAGCGACCACCGGTTTGCTGGCGTTTTCACAGGCCAAGATCAGGCTGAGCAAGTTGGGCTCGGCCAGCGCTTTGGGGCTGCCGAATTCCTTGATGTCGGCCCCGCCTGAAAAGGCTTTGCCTGCGCCTGTGAGCACAATGGCCCGCACCGTGGCATCGTCATTGGCGCGTTGCAGGCCTTGGGCGGCCGCCACACGGGTGCTCAAGCCCAGGCCGTTGACGGGCGGGTTGTCCAGGGTGATCACGGCCACGTCGCCGTGCAGTTGGTAATGCGCTGTCATGCCGGGTCTGCCTCCGAAAGGAATCTTGCTAAAAGAGCACGGTCGTGCTTTCTAAAAAACCATTGTAGGTGTCACTGGCGCCCGGCCCAGGCCCCGCGCGTCATGGTTGTCCCTGTTTCAAGGAGGGACCGTCCAGCCATTGCCGGCACAGATGAGTTTGGGTCTGCAAGGCGGCGGCGGAACCGTCAAAAACAATCTCCCCACGGCCCATCAGCAGCACACGGTCGGCCAGGGCCTGCACCAGGGTGAGCTTTTGCTCAATGAGCAGCACTGCCACCCCTTGAGCGCGCAGCCCGGCCAGGGCCTGGCCCACCACCTCCACCAGTTGGGGGGCCAGCCCCTCGCAAGGCTCGTCTGCAATCAGCAGACCAGGCTGGCCCATCAGCGCGCGGGCCAGGCTGAGCATTTGCTGCTCACCGCCAGACAGCACGCCCGCAGTTGTGTGTTGGCGTTTTTTCAGGGCGGGGAACAGGTCATAGGCCTGCGCCAGCAAGGCCTCACTGGCACCCGCTTTGAGCCCCAGCAGCAGGTTGTGGTGCACGCTCAGGCTGGCAAACGCATCGCGGCTTTCAGGCACATAGCCCAAGCCCAGGCGCGCTCTGTGGTGGCTGGCCAAGTCTGCCAATTCATGCTGCTGCCAACTCACCTGGCCAGTGGCCGGCACCAGACCCATGAGCGCCTTGGCCAAGGTGCTGCGGCCCGAGCCGTTGCGCCCCAGCACCGCCACCAGCTCGCCGGGCGCCACCTGCAAGCTCACATGGCGCAGCACGGCCTGGGCGCCGTAGGCCGCGCTCAGCGCGTGCACCCTCAGCACGGGTTCTCCTTGGGCACCAGGGTGGCGCCGTGGAGATACACCGCTTGCACGCGGGCGTCGGCACCTATGGTCTGCGGCGGTCCTGCAGCCACAAGCTGGCCTTGGTCCAACACGGCCACGCGGTCGGCCAAGTCCATCACCACGCCCATGTCGTGCTCGACCAAGAGCAGGGTTCGTCCCGCAGTGAGCTCGCGGATCAGCGCCACGGCCTCTAGGG
>CANHKH010000266.1 GCA_947460165.1 Comamonadaceae bacterium | reverse complement strand
CACGCCGTCAAAAGGCGCTTCGGTGCGCGATTGCTGCAAAAAATAAACCACACGCTTGAGCCTGGCCTCAGACTGCACGCGGCGGGCTTGGGCCACCTGCATCTCGGCCAGGGCGCCGCCGGCACGGGCCTTGTCTTCTTCAGAGGCGTAGCGCTGAACCTCTGAAAGCACCTCGGCCCGCTGCTGCTGCAAGTCTGTGGTGTCCATCTGCGCCAGCGCTTGGCCTTGTTTGACGGTGTCGCCCACATCCACCATCACATCGAGCAGGCGGCCGTCGTTTTGCGAGGTCATCAAGCGGGTGCTGTCGGTGATCAGCTGGGCGCTGGCCTCCACCCGGTAAGGCACTTGCACAAAGAGCATGACCAGCAGCAGCACAGACGCGAACAAAGTGCCCAGCTTCAACCACGGCCGGCCAGGGCCGACAAACAACTCCAGCCGCGCCAGGGTGGACTGGCGCAAGCGCTGAAACACATTGGCATCGCGCCAGCGGCTGTCGGCCAGGCGCGGGTAGACCATTTCCAGCATCAGCAAGGCCTGGTTGACCACCTCTTGCGGCAAGGGCTGGCTGTCACTCACGGCAATCAGCACCGCCTGGGCTTGGCCAGAGCCGTCGCGCATGGGCAAGCTGGTGACGTGGTGCATGCCCTCCAGGCTGTCCAGCAGGGTCTGGTGGCCGGGCGGGCGGGCATCAGCCGTTGGCCCTGGATCAGCCCCCGCTTCTTCGGCGCTTGCAGTGGCCTGGAGCTGGCCCAAAGAAATCACCTGGTCGGTGGACAGCACCTCCGTGGCGGCCGCCTCCAAGGCAGAGACCAAGCGCGAGGTTTTTTCAAACTTGTCAATGTGGCTGATGGCCAGCACCTGGGCCTGGCCGGCCACCCGCCAGCACAGCACCGCCTGGCGCAGGCCCAGGGTGCGCACCGCGCCATTGACCAAGGTCAGCGCAGCTGCGCCAAAACGGGGGGCTTGCAAGACCTCGGTGGCCAGACCCAGCATGTCGAGCAAGGCGCTGGGGGCCGGCTGGCCGGGCACGGTGGCGATGGCCTGCACCTGGGGGGCCGAGGGGCGCAGGTCTTTGACCAACAAAGCCCTCACCAAGGCCTCTTTGAGGTGGGCCCGGTCGCGCTCGGGCAGGCTCAGCAGCAAGGCACGGGGGGCGGCATCGAGCAGGCGCACCAAAAGCATGACGGCGCCCAGGCCGTCGTTTTTGCGGTAGAGCTCGTGGCTGTAACCCTGGGCCCCACTGGCCTGCCAGCGGGCGGTGGTGAACTGCGCGGCCAGGCCCTGCAGGTCTTCAGCCGAGCCGGCGTAGCCCAAGCGCGGGGCCTGCTCGGCCGCGGCGCCTGCGTCCAGGCCCGAGGCGTCCACCACCAGGGCGGCCTCGGTGCGGCACAGGGCTTGCACCAGCTCGGCGTAGTGGGCGTAAAAGTCGGGCTCGCGCGGCGCGGCCAGCAGCTCCAGCAGGGCGTCTATGAGCTCGGCTGGCTGGCGGGGGCGCGCAGCAGCGCCTGTGTTTTGCTCGGTCATGGGGGGATCGGAACTCAGGACTCGGAAATTAGGACGACGCGGCCACGCCGCGTATCACGGCTTTGGCCCCGGGCCGAATGCGGCCGTTGGGGTTGGCAAAGCGAATGCGCACGTCCACCAGGCCGCTGGCACTGTCGGCCAAGGGTGAGACAAAGTTCACCAGGCCCGTGGCTTGCACCTGGGCCGAGCCGGCTTCAAAGCGGGCGACCACGCGGGCACCCACCCGAAAGCTGGCCGCCGCCGTTTGCGGCATGTTCAGCCGCAACTCCACTTGGGAGATATCGGCCAGCCGCACCATCACGTCACCGGGCTTGGCCCACTCGCCCACGTCCATGGGCACGTCCACCACCACCCCAGCCATGGGCGCGCGCACGTTGCGCTGCTGCAACTCCAGTTGGGCCTGCTCGAGCTCCACGCGCTCGCGGGCTTTTTGTGCCACCAGTTGCAGCAGCCTGCCCTCGGCCGTGGCCTTTTCCAAACGGGCTTTGACCAGCTCCTCTTTGGACACCGACTGGCTTTTGTTGGCCACCAGCTCGGTCATTTGCAGCAAATCGGTCAAGGCCGCCAGGCGCACGCGGGCGGTCTGCAACTCGCTGTCGTCGTCCAGCAGCACGGTACGTCGGCGCAACTCCACCTGCTGGGTGGCGTTGTCGAGTTCAAGCAAGAGATCACCGGGCTTGACCAGCTGACCGGGCCGCACACTGATGCGCTGCACCAGCCCGGCCACCGAGGCGCTGACCTGCACATCGCTCACCGGAAAGGCCAGGCCCACCAAATCGCTGGCTTGCACCGACAAGGCCGCACCGAGCACAGCAGGAAGCAGCGCGGCTTGAAGCCAAGCGCGGGGAGATAACAAAAGGTTCATGGCAATGAGGGCAAGGGGGTGTCTATGCCGTAGGCCGGCAGCAAGGTGCCGTCAGCCAACAGCAGGGCCAGGCGGGCGGTTTCCAAGCGGCCCTGGGCGTCGGCCGCGCGTATGCGCGACTCCAGCAGGTCTTGTTCGGCCTGCAACAAACTGCCCAGCAGGCCCAGCCCAGCGTCAAAGCGCTGGCGCTCGTCGTCCAGCAAGGCCTGTCGGGTTTTCACTTCCTGCTGCGTCAAGTCGGTCTCGCGCAGCAGCTGGTCGCGCGCCATGAGCTTGGCCCGCCTGTCGTTGAGAAAAGCTTGACGAATGGCGGCAATCTCAGTGTCCGACTGCTCCACCCGCCTGGCCTGGGCCACCATTTGCGACTCGGCTTTGCGGTTGCCTTGGGCACCGAGCTCAATGTTCAGGCCCACAAACCACTCGGGATACTCGCCGTCTTTGACGGTGCTCCACGCGGTTCGGCTCCTGGCATTGGCCAGGCCACCCTGGGTGTAGGACATCACCAGGTCGACCGCTGGGCGGCGCTGGTTGCTGGCAAAGGCCAGGCGCAGCTCGCCTTGGCGCTTGCGCAGCATGGCCACCTGGTAAGGCGACCACAGCGCCAGCGCCTCGTCGACCGTGACCGTGGCCACTTGGGGGGAGATGTTTTGGCCATCGAGTTGCAAGCTGGGCAACAAAGCGGCGTCGAGGTCCAGGCTGCTGAGCAGGCGCAGCTTGAGCTCGTCCCGGGTTTGCACAGCGCGGCCCAAATCGGCCTCGCGGGCCAGCAACACGCGGGCGAGCTCCAAGTTGGCGCGGGGGGCGAGCTTGCCGGCCTCCACGCGCACGCGCGCGTCTTGCACCAAGGAGGTCGTGCTGGTCAGCAGCTGCTCGCGCCAACGCGTGGCTTGGCTGGCCACCTCGGCTTGCCAAAACAGCGACAAGCCTTCAGCCAGCACCTTGTACAACTGCTGCAGATACTGCCATTGGGTCACCAAGGATTCAATTTCAGAGACGCGCTTGTCGGTCTCGGTCACCCCCACGCCGGCCCCCCGCCACAAAGGCTGCTTGAAGGACAGCACCAGGCCAGAGTTGATCTCCAGGCTGACGGGCGGGGCACTTTTGGCCAGCACATTGCTCGAGCGCTGGGCTTGGCGCGCGCTCACGCTGAGCTCACCGCCCAGGGGCACGCGCTGGCGCACACCGGCCTCGACCGTGCGGCCGTCTTCGTCGAGCTTGTTGTCTTGCTGGACGAAAATATTGCTGCTCTTTTCCTCGGTGGTGCGTTGGCGCTCAATGCTGGTGCGCTTGGCCGAGGCAAACAAAACAGGCTCGTACAGCGCGGCTTCGGCCGCCGCGAGAGAAGCCCCAATGGCCATCGAATCGCGGCCGTAAGCGAGTTCCAGGTTGCGCACCGTGAGCGCTTGGGCCAAGGTGCGCGGGGTCAAGGGCGCACGCAGGGTCCCAAGCGTTTCCGGTAGGGCGGCAGCGGGCTGAACTGTGACAGTCTGAACTGTGACAGTCTGAGCTGTGACAGTCTGAGCTGTGACAGTCTGAACTGTGACCGGCTGAACTGCGATAGGCTGAACTGTGACAGGCCGAACTGCGATGAGCTGAACTGCATTGGGCTGCGCAGCGGCGGCTGAACTGACGGTGGCAGCATCTTGCGCCCATGCCGCGCCAGAAAGACCTGCGGCAGCCACCCACAACAGGCCAGCCAGCGCGCCGCCCAAAGGCTGCACCGCACTGAGCCTGGACTCAGGAAGACGCATCGCTGCGGCGCTTGCGAGCGGCGGGCTTGGCGGGCACGGCTTCCTGCGCAGCGGGCTCCACGGTTTCTGGGGATGCCGGCTGGGCGGCTGGCGCAGCCTCAGCAGGGCCAGCCTCGGCGGCAGCAGCGCCGGTTTTGGCCTTGCTCAGCTGCACCAAGCGCTCGATCTGCGGCAGCGACATCAGGTGCGCGTACATGGCCGGCAAAAAGCCTTTGGCACGCACTTCCAAGAACAAGGCGTCTGAAAAAGCGTTCAAGCGCTCTTCATTGATGACGTAGCAGCCCGTGATGTTGCGCGCCTGAGCGGTCGCGTTCACGCGCATGTTCAAAGGTGTGAGCAAGTTGTTGCTGAGCAAAAAGCGGCTGAACTGCTGGGTCAGCATGTCCATTTGCTGCAGTTCAGACAGGTAGCGCTTGACGTTTTCAATGACCTGGGTAGGTTCGCCTTTTTCATCGAACATGGGCGCGCCTTCGGTGTCGCTGAGCAAGGTGCTGGACTCGTCCACACAGACCACAAAGCGGTTTTCTTCAACGCCCTTGCTCAGCGCAAAGGGGTAGCGGCGGATCATGGCCGGAATGTAGGACGCGTTCCATGCGCCGTCGGCACCCACAAACAGGTTTTCACCCGGCTGCAAACCCATCAGCACCACCGGACGAAAGCCGTCGTTGGGCTTGTCTTCCAGAAACACGATGGGGTAGGTGGCCGCCGCCCGAGCGAACTCGTGAACGGTCACATAAGCAATGTGAAAGCCGGCAGCGTAGTCAAACTGTGTGGTGTTGCGAACTTTTTTGTGGCGGTGGCGCTCAAGGGCAACTGGGACTATTTGTTCAAACATCTTCAAACTCCTTAAACCTTAATTGTACTCAGGAAACATATTTTAACTAAAAAATACATTTGCAAGGTGAATCATCGTATCACTGCGGCAGCAAGGTCCAGTCACTTTCTGTCAGCAACTGTCCTGTGCTGCGCACCAAAGGTGCATCCAACTCCAAGGACAAGACCACGGTGTTGTCCTCGGGCGCCAGGCCGTAGGCCATGTCGCTGAGCAGGTCATCGCTGGAGTCGGCCATGAAGCTGGTGGGCATGATCGCCATGGGCGCAGGCTGGCT
>CANHKH010000265.1 GCA_947460165.1 Comamonadaceae bacterium | reverse complement strand
GCACGGCCGTGAGGCGCCTGCAGCCTATGTGCAGCGCGTGACTGGCCTTAAGCTGGACGCCGCCGTGGCGCGGCTGGCCCGCAGCGGCCTGGCACCCGCACCGGTGTTGTGCTCGGACACCACGGTGGCGCTGGCCGACAAGCTCCAGGCCTGGCAGCTGGACGCCCAAGACGTGGCCATCGTCATTGGCGGCCCCGACGGGCTGGATGCCCAGTTCAAGCACAGCGCCCACGAGCGTCTGCGCCTGTCGGATTTGACCTTGCCGCACGCCATGGTCAGGGTGCTTTTGATCGAGCAGCTCTACCGCGCCTGGAGCATCAGCGTGAACCATCCGTATCATCGGGAATGAGTGCGGCCTTCGTTGTCAGGCTGGCACACGCACACATTGACCACAAAGCCCTTCATGCCCCGCCCCGACTTCATTTACCTCGCCTCCCAAAGCCCCCGCCGCGCGCAACTGCTGGAGCAACTGGGTGTGCGCTTTGACAAGCTGCTGCCCGACGCCAGCGAAGACGCCGAAGCGCTGGAAACCGTGCACGGCCGTGAGGCGCCTGCAGCCTATGTGCAGCGCGTGACTGGCCTTAAGCTGGACGCCGCCGTGGCGCGGCTGGCCCGCAGCGGCCTGGCACCCGCACCGGTGTTGTGCTCGGACACCACGGTGGCCCTGGGGCGCGATATTTTGGGCAAGCCAGCGAGCGCCGCCCAGGCCGCGCAGATGCTGGCCCAGCTGTCTGGCCGCACGCACCGGGTGCTGACGGCCGTCGCCGTGGCCCACGGCAGGCGCCGCTGGCAGGTGCTGAGCACCTCCACTGTGCGTTTTGACGCCATGAGCCCCGCGCAAATTCGCGCTTATGTGGCCACCGGCGAGCCCATGGGCAAGGCCGGCGCCTACGCCGTGCAGGGCAGGGCGGCCATGCACATTGCGCACCTCAGCGGCAGTTACTCCGGCATCATGGGGCTGCCCCTGCGCGAGACGGCCCAGCTCTTGCTGCAGGCCGGACTTCTTTTCAAAGGCTGAACATGCCGCAAGACATCCTCATCAACTGGGCTCCTCAAGAAACTCGGGTGGCCGTGGTGGAGCACGGCGCTGTGCAGGAGCTGCATGTGGAGCGCACGCTAGAGCGCGGGCTGGTGGGCAATATCTACCTGGGCAAGGTGGCCCGCGTGCTGCCGGGCATGCAGTCGGCCTTTGTTGACATTGGCTTGGAGCGTGCAGGGTTTTTGCACGTCGCCGATTTGATGAGCAGCATTGCCGCCCGCCATGCCGAGCCCGAAGCGGGCAAGGCTGAAGCTGCGGCCTTGCCGATTGAAAAACAGGTGTTTGAGGGTCAGCCCATCATGGTGCAGGTGCTCAAGGACCCCTTGGGCAGCAAGGGGGCGCGCCTGACGGCGCAGGTCAGCATTGCCGGGCGTTTGCTGGTGTTTTTGCCGCAGGACAAGCACATTGGCGTGTCCCAAAAAATACCACCTCGCCAGCGCGACGAGTTGCGCCAGCGCCTGCAGGCCTTGGCAGGTGACACCGGCGGCTTTATTTTGCGCACCAACGCCGAAGACGCCAGCGACGCCGAGTTGGGCGAGGACATTGCCTACCTGCGCAAAACCTGGTCGCGCATCAAGGAGCGCGCTCAGGTGCAGCCGGCGGCCAGCTTGTTGCACCAGGACCTGAACCTCTTGCAACGGGTGCTGCGCGATGTGGCGGGCGAGGCCACGCAGTCCATCCGCGTGGATTCGCGCGAGCAGCACCAGGCTTTGCAGCAGTTCGCCGCCGATTACATGCCGGCCATGCTCAAAAAAATCCAGCTCTACACCGGCGAGCGGCCGATTTTTGACTTGAACAACGTGGACGAGGACATTGCCCGCGCCTTGGGCAGGCGGGTGGATTTGAAGTCCGGCGGCTACCTCATCATTGACCAAACCGAGGCACTGACCACGGTGGACGTGAACACCGGCGGCTTTGTGGGGGCACGCAACTTTGACGACACCATTTTCAAAACCAATTTGGAGGCCGCGCTGGCCACGGCCAGGCAGCTGCGGCTGCGCAACTTGGGCGGCATCGTGGTGGTGGACTTCATAGACATGCAGCAGCTCAATCACCGCGACGCCGTGCTCGAAGAGTTCAAAAAGCAGCTCGCGCGCGACCGCGTCAAAACCACGGTCAATGGCTTTTCGGCGCTGGGGCTGCTCGAGATGACGCGCAAGCGCACCCGCGAATCGCTGGCCCACCAGCTGTGCGAGCCTTGCAGCGTGTGCCAGGGCAAGGGCACAGTCAAGACCGCGCGCAGCGTGAGCTACGACATCTTGCGTGAAATTTTGCGCGAGGCCCGACAGTTCAACCCGCGTGAATTTCGCGTGGTGGCCGCGCCCCAAGTGATAGAGCTCTTGCTGGACGAAGAAAGCCAGCACTTGGCGGGGCTGTCGGACTTCATTGGCAAGCCCATTTCTTTGCAGGCCGAGGCCACGCTGCCGCAGGAGCAGTACGACATTGTGCTGCTCTGAGCCTGAGGCTCAGGCCACCAGTTTGAAGTGCTTGCGGCTCAAGTCCATCCCGGTCAGCTGCTCAATGCGCTGCTTGAGCCTCAGCCGCTTGTCGCGGCCTGTCAATTGGTAATGCGGGTCCACCTCCAGGTGCTGCTCGGCTTCTAGGCGCAGCCAATCGGCCATCACGGCGGGGTGGGTACCGGTAAAAGGGCTGAGCATTTGCGCATCGACCTGGCTGTACTGCATTTTGGGCGGCTCGTGCGACCAGTACTTGCTGACCTGGTCCATTTTTTTCTGCATCTTCTCGCCCTGGCGTATCCAGCCGTAGTGGTACACATGGGCGTTGGCCAGCGCGGCCTGGGGATTGCGGCCGCGCTTGTGGTTCTCGGTCACCAGCCAGTACTGGCCGTCTGGGGCGTAAGTGCGAATGGTGTTGCGGATCAGCCGGCATTCGCGCCTGTACCAGGCCGGACCCGTGGCAATCAGGTGGGGCGCGCCAAAAAAATGAAAGTAGTCAAATACCAGCGCCTCGACCTGCGGGTTGCCGTGGTGTCGCAGCAGGCTTTGGCGGATGTTGTCCAGCTCGGCCTCGTGCAGCACCTCGTCGCCTTCCAGGTAAAAAGCCCAGTCGCCCGTGCAAGCGTACTGCGCAATCATTTTTTGCTGCGCATACACAAAGCCCCGGTGCGACATGCGCTCGTTCCAGCGGGTCTCAATCAGGCGGATTTTGGCGTCGCCCAGGGCCTGCAAGCGCTCCCAGGTGTTGTCGTTGCCTCTGTCCACCGCAATCACAAACTCATCGACCAGTGGCAGCAAGGAGCGTATGGATTCCTCAAAGGGAAAGCCCAGCTCCACACCGTTTCTCAAAAAAGTAAAACCGCTGATGCTGGGGGTCATGACAGAACTTGTTGAGGGGGCTGTGCGGTGGGCGACTCGGTGCTGCGCAAGCCAATGTGGTAGAGGTGGCTGTAGGCGCCACCCAAGGCCAGCAAGGCTTCGTGCGTGCCTTCTTCGCGCACTTGGCCGCCTTCGAGCACGATGATGCGGTCGGCGTGCCGAATGGTGGACAGCCGGTGCGCAATGACCACCGAGGTGCGGCCCTGGCGCAGCCGCTCCAGCGCCTGCTGCACGGCCTGCTCAGACTCCGTGTCCAGGGCCGAGGTGGCCTCGTCCAAAATGAGCACGGGCGCGTTTTTGTAAATGGCCCGGGCCATGGCCAGGCGTTGGCGCTGCCCGCCCGACAGCTGCATGGCGTTGTGCCCCAGCATGGTGTCCAGGCCCAGGGGCAGCGCCTGCAGCCAAGGGCCTAAGTTGGCCGCCTCCAGGGCCAGACGCACCTGGTCCAAGTCAGGCTGCTGCCCCAGCGACACGTTGGCCGCCAGCGTGTCGTTGAGCATCACCACATGCTGGCTCACATAGGCAAATTGCGCACGCAGCGCGGCCAGGTCCCAGTCTTTGAGGTCCACGCCGTCGAGCTCCACGCGGCCGCTGGTGCTGTCTAAAAAACGGGGCAAGAGGTTGACCAAGCTGGTTTTGCCAGAGCCTGAGCTGCCCACCAGCGCCACGCTTTCACCGGCGCGAATGTGCAAGTGGATGCCGTCCAGCGCGGGCTGCTCTTGCGCGCCAGAGCCGTATTGCAAGCTCACATCAATCAAGCGCAGCTCGCCGGTGGCACGGGCCTTGTTGAAGCTGCCGCCGCTTTCGTTGCTCACCTGGTCCATCAGGCTCAGGCCCCGCTCCATGGCAGCGATCCCGCGCGTGATGGGTTGGGCCGCATCGGCCAGGCCCTTGAGCGGGGCAATCAGCATCAGCATGGCCGTGATGAAGGCCACAAAGCCGCCCACCGTGGTGCTGCCGTCTGCGCTTTGCATCATGGCCACGGCAATCACGGCCGACAAGGCCAGCGCCGACAAAATATGGGTGAGCGCGCTCATGCCGGCCGCGGCCACCGTGCTTTTCATGGACAGCTGGCGCAGTCCCCGGCTGAGTTTGCCAAAGCGGCTGGCCTGGCCGGCCTGGGCCGCGTGCAGGCGGATGTCTCGGTGGGCCAGCACGTTTTCTTCCACCACATAGGCCAGCTCGTCGGTGGCGGTTTGGCTTTGCTGGGACAGGCGGTACATGCGCTTGGACAGGCTGCGCACCACCGCCATGAGCGGCGGCAAAATCAGCGCCACCACCAAGGTGAGCTTCCAGTTGAGGTACACCAAGTAACCCAGCAGGGCCAGCAGCGTCAGGCCATCCCGCAGCAGCCGCACCAAGGCGTTGATCAGCAGCGCCGAGCCGTTTTGCACCTCGTAGACCACGGTGTTGGCCAGGGTGCTGGCATTTTGCTCGTCAAACAGGCCCAGGCGGGCGCTGAGCAATTTGGCAAACAAGGCGTCGCGCAGGCGCTGCAAGCCGGTTTGAATCACCAAGGCCAGGCTGTACTGCGACAAAAACGTGGCGACCGCGCGCAGGCCAAACACCAGCAAGAGCAAGGCCGGCACATGCCACAGCGCCACGCTGCGCTCGGCCTGGAAACCCCGGTCCAGCAGCGGCTTGAGCAAGGCCGGGATCATGGGCTCGGTGGCCGAGGCCAGCACCGTGGTCACACCAGCCAAGACCCAGGCGCCGCGGGCTTGGCCAAAATATGGCCACAACCGCGCCATCAAGGCCCGTGCCTGGCGGTGTAGGGGGGCAGATTCGGGCGTGGCAGGCATGTCTTTGCGGGGTGATTCAATGGGCAAAGCCCGCAGACAGATGTCAATAGGGGCTGTTGATTATCAGGCAGCCTCTGTGGGCCCATGATCTGCAATGGGCGCCTGTTGCGAG
>CANHKH010000264.1 GCA_947460165.1 Comamonadaceae bacterium | reverse complement strand
GAGAAATTCGCAGAGGGGAGTGGTTATTCGCATGGCAAGCATCAAGCGGGTGCCTGGGCCTGAAGTTGCTGCCTGCGCTGCTCGGAAGCCGCACGGTCCAGGGTGTAGACCGGCGTGCCCGCAAAAGGCTGGCTTTGGCTGGCAATCACCACGCCGTACACCTGCTCGGCGGTGCTGCGGCTGATGTAGGCGGCGTTGAGGTCGCGCTCGACCGCGTCGAGCTCGCGCTCTAAGGGATTGCCGTAGCCGCCGCCACCGGGCGAGTTGGCGCGCAAGGTGTCGCCCGCTTGCAAGGCGCGCTTGTCTTCTTTGCTGCGCATCTGCGGCGTCCAGGTTTGGCCGTCGGTGACGAACTCGACCACGTTGGCCAGAGCCGGACCACCGCCCAACACGCCAAAAGGCGCATGGTCGGCGCGGTCGCCCAGCACCGTGACCAGGCACTCGCTCCAAGTGGAAAAGCTGTAACTGGTGCCGCAGCCGCCCCGGTGCCAGCCGGCGCCGCCCGAGTCGTCGCGCACGCTGTAGCTGTTAAAGCGAATCGGAAAGCGGTGCTCGGACATCTCCAGCGACATGAAGTTGGCCATGGACTGCGGTGGCGTGCCGTTGACCAGACCGTCGCTGGCTTTGCTCGCGCCGTAGCCGCCGGGGTAGGGAAACACGCCCACATAAAAGTTGCCCGTGCGGGGATGGGTGCCGCTGATGGCGGTGACCCCAATGGTGCCAAAAAAGGCCGCTGGCGCTTTGTCGGGAATGGCCTGGGCCAAGGCGCCAAAGGTCACGTCAATGGCGCGGCCCATGGGTTCCAAGTAGCCGCCGCAGGCCGTGGGGTACTCGGCTGACAAGAGCGTGCGCGGAGGCAGCGTGAAGCTGATGGGCCTGAAGGTGCCGCCATTGACCGGCACGTCAGGAAAAATATGCTTGATGGCCACGTAGCACGAGGACAGCGTGGTGTTGCGCGACATGTTCATGGGCCCGGTGGTGCTGGGCCCGGTGCCGGTGAAGTCAAAGTGCATTTCATCGCCCTTGACCGTGATGGCGAGCTTGACCGGCACCGGCACGTCGTTGATGCCGTCGTTGTCCAAAAAGTCCTCGCAGCGGTAGGTGCCGTCGGGGATGTCTGCAATGTAGGAGCGCATCTGGCGCTCGGAATACGCAATCA
The DNA here is from genome assembly GCA_947460165.1 of Comamonadaceae bacterium. Taxonomy (GTDB): domain Bacteria; phylum Pseudomonadota; class Gammaproteobacteria; order Burkholderiales; family Burkholderiaceae_C; genus Polaromonas. The sequence continues at coordinate 4,152 of CANHKH010000264.1, read as the reverse complement.
TTTCATTGAGGCAGTCGCTGAGCGTGGCGCGGCCGTAGCGCGTGACCAGGGCCTCTATGCCGCGGTGGCCCACGGTGAACACATTGACCATGGCCGAGAGGTCGCCCGCAATTTCTTTGGGCAGCCGCACATTGGCCTTGAACATGGCCAGCAGGGCCTCGTTGAGCCGGCCTTCTTCATAGAGCTTGACCGGGGGAATGACGATGCCTTCTTGGTGAATCTCGGTGGCTTTGGGGCCCCAACCGCCGGGCACGTTGCCGCCTATGTCCATCCAGTGGCCGGTGGTGGCCAGCACCGCAAAGAGCTCGCCGTCGGCAAAAATGGGCGCCACCAGCTGCACGTCTTGCAGGTGGCTGCCGCCCACGTAGGTGTCGTTCATGATCCACACGTCGCCAGGCTTGAAGCCGCCTTGCGCCTTGGCCAGGCCAATGACGTGCTGCACCGCAAACTGCATGTAGGCCAAGAACACCGGCAGGCCGTAGCGCCCCTGGGCGATGGTCTCGCCCGTGGTGGGGTGAAAAATGCCGTTGGCGCAGTCGTTGGTTTCAGAAATGATGGGCGAGATCGCTGAATGGATGAGCTGCAGGTCCATCTCGTCGGCGATTTGCTCCAAGCTGCCGCGCACCACGGCCAGGGTCACTGCGTCCATTTATTTCACCTTCACCAAAAGATTGCTGTGGGCGTCGACCACCAGGGCCATGTCGGGCTCGACCACGGTGGTGGTGTCTTTTTGCTCAATGATGGCCGGCCCCTCAAAAGCCATGCCGGGCAACAAGTCCTCGCGCTGGTAGACCGGGGTGTCATACCAGCGCCCAAAGTGCACAGGCCGCCTGCCCGTGGGCTGGGGCGTGGCGGTGGAAGCTGGCACGGCGGGCCTGGCACTGGCGGCGGTGCTGCGGCTGCCCACGGCCACGGTGCGCAGGTTGACCAGCACCACGGCAATGTCTTTGAGGGTGTTGCCAAACTGGTTGCGGTACACATCCAAAAAGGCCTGCTCCAACTCGGCGCGGCCCATGCCGGGCTGCACCGGCACGCGCAGGGCGTGGATTTGACCGGCGTAAGCCATGTCGGCGGCGTGCGAGATCACCACCGCGTCCACCGGCACCTGGCTGTCTTGCACCTGGGTGTGGGCCTGGGCGCGCTGGCGCTCAAAGATGGCGGCCAGCTCGTGCATGTCCAGCGTGTCCAGGCGCTTTTCAACGGTTTGCGAAATGTCGTAGCGCAAGTCGGCGTAAGCGCAACCCAGGGCGCAGAGCACGCCGGGGTACTGCGGCACCAGCATGGTGCTCACGCCCACCTCGCGGATCAGCGCGCCGCCGTGCAGCGGGCCGGCGCCGCCAAATGCCACCAGCGCAAAGTCTCGCGGGTCCAGGCCGCGCTCAATCGACATCAGGCGCATGCGCCCGGCCATGCGTTGGTTGACCACGGCCAAGATGGCCTCGGCCGTCTCTTCCAGGCCCAAGCCCATTTTGTGGCCCAAGCCGGCCACGGCCAGACGCGCGCCTTCCACGTCGAGCTGCTTGCCGTCGCCGTTCATGCGGCTTTCGGGGTTGATGCGGCCCAGCACCACGTTGGCGTCGGTGACGGTGGGCTCGGTGCCGCCCCGTCGGTAGGCCACCGGGCCGGGCACGGCGCCGGCGCTGCGGGGTCCTACTTGCAGCATGCCGCCTCTGTCCAGGTAGGCAATGGAGCCGCCGCCCGCGCCTATGGTGTGCACGTCAATCATGGGCAGGCGCAGCGGAATGCGAAAGTCCAGGTTGGTGAGCTCGGCCACCTCGGGCTTGCCGTGGATGATGACGGCCACGTCAAAGCTGGTGCCGCCCATGTCACCGGTGATGACGTGGCTGAAACCCGACTCGGCGGCAATCAGCGCCGCCGCCGTGACGCCGGCCGCCGGCCCCGAGCGCACGATGTAGGCCGAGCGCTGGCCCAACTGGCGCAGAGGTGCCACACCACCGTTGGACTGCATGATGGCGACCTCGCGCTCGTAGCCCCAGCCCTTGAGCTTGGCGGCCAGGTTCTTGGCGTAGCGGGCCACCAGGGGCTGCAAAAAGCCTTGCACCACCGCCGTGCTGGTGCGCTCAAACTCGTAGTACTCGCGCACCACGGAGGTCGCGGTGACCAGCTCCCAGGCGGGGTTGAAGGCGGCCAGAATCTGCCGGGCCCGATCTTCGTGGGCGGTGTTGGCGTAGGCGTGCATGAAGGAAATCACCACCGACTCCACACCGCGCGCCTGCAGCTCCTGGGCCACGGCGTGCAAGCCCGCCTCGTCCAACGGGGTGAGCACCTGGCCTTCAAAGTCCATGCGCTCGTCCACCTCAAAGCGCAGCTCGCGCGGCACCAGTGGCTCGTGCGCACCTTCGAGGCCGTACATGGTGGGGCGGTCGCGGCGGCCCAGCTCCAAGATGTCGCGAAAGCCCCGCGTGGTGATGAGCGCACAGCGCGCGCCGCGCCGCTCAATGACGGCGTTGGTGGCAATGGTGGTGCCGTGGATGATGGCGTCCAACTCGTCGGGCGACAGGCCCGCCGCGTGCAAGGCATCGAGCAGGCCGACCGAGGGGTCGTGCGGGGTCGAGGGCACCTTCAAAATTTGGTGCGGCCGGCCCTCGCTGCCCGAAAAATACAGGTCGGTGAAGGTGCCACCAACGTCTATGCCTACTGTTCCTGCCATGGGGTGCTTCTCCTGGGGCCTCAGGCGCTTGGCCTGTTTGAATTCAATGGGGAGGTGGACGCCAAGGCCGGGGCCGCGGCGTTTGAAAAAAGAGCTTGCAACCAGTCGCAGCCCTGGGCCAGCCCCGCCTGGGCGGTGGGAATGCGGCCAGCGTGCTTGAGAAAGCCGTGGTTCAGGCCCTGCGCGCAGTGCAGCTGCGTGGGCACACCCTCTTGGGTCAAGCGCTCGGCAAAGGCCGCGCCCTCGTCGTGCAGCGGGTCGTACTCGGCCGTCATCAGCCAGGTGGCGGGCAGGCCCTCCAGGCTGGGCGCGCGCAGCGGACTGGCGTGGGGGTGAGCCGCCTGGGCCGCATCTGGCAAGTAATGCGACCAAAACCAGCGCATGCCCTCGGCGCTCAGGCCGTAGCCGCTGGCCAGGCGCTCGTACGAGGGCCAGCCGGTGCTGGGGTGGTCGGTCACCGGGTACCACATGAGCAGCGCTTGGGCGCCAGGTCCGCCCAGCTCGCGCAAGCGCAGCGCCGTGACGGCGGCCAGGCACGCGCCTGCACTGTCACCCGCCAGGGCCAGCGCGCCCGCTTGCGTGCCCAGCTCGTGATGCATGGCGGCCAGCGCACAGGTGGCGGCCAGGGCATCGTCCGGGCCGGCCGGAAAGGGATGCTCGGGCGCCAGCCGGTAGTCGACCGAGGCCAGGGCGCAGCCCGAGGCCAGAACGATGCGGCGACAAATCTCGTCGTGCGTGTCCAGGTCCAGCGCGCAAAAACCACTGCCATGGAAAAACACCACCAGCGGCACGCGCTGCTGGGGCGGTGCGTTTTTGTAAAAGCGCACAGGCAACTCGCCGGCGGGCCCGGGCACGCTGAAGTTGCGCACCTCGGCCAGCGGCACAGGCGTTTGGCTGGCGTAGGCTTTTTTCATGTGCACGCGCGCCTGGTCCACCGGCAAGCGGTGGTAGGGCGTGGCGGCCGCGACCGCAGCGGCGGCCAAGTCAGCGGCAATGAGTGGGTGCAGCGGCATGGGTGAGCAATGCTTTACTGCGGTTGCACGCCCATGGTGGCCAGCAGGCGCGGCAGGCGCTCGACCTCGCTGCGCACAAAGGGCTGGAACTGGGCCGGTCCCATCCAATTCACGTCGGCACCGATTTGCGGCAGGCGCTGGGCCATCTCGGCGCTTTTGACCACGCGCTCCAGCTCTTCGGCAATGCGCTTGACCACAGGCTCGGGCGTGCCTGCCGGGGCAAACAGGCCAATCCAGCCCACAAAATTGAAGTCGGCCACACCGGCTTCGGCCAGGGTGGGAATGTCGGGCGCCTGGGAGTTGCGCCCGCCCATGCTGACCACGCCCAAGGCCCGCACTGCGCCAGACTTGACATGCGCGATGCTGGAAGAAATGTCCGGGAACATCACCTGCACGCGGCCGGCAATCACATCCGTCAGGCCCAGCGGGTTGCTTTGGTAGGGCACGCGCAGCATGTCGGCGTCAGCG
>CANHKH010000263.1 GCA_947460165.1 Comamonadaceae bacterium | reverse complement strand
TTTTGCCAGCTGTCTCGCCCCTGTGGCCGGCATTGACGCTGGTCTGGGTCTGTTTGCAAGGCGCATTTGGTGCGCTGACCGTGACCATGAAGCTGTTTCCCTTGATCGTCACCATCCACTTGTTGGGCGGCATGGGGCTGCTGGCTCTGTTGCGCGCGCAGTCGGTGCGTTATGCCCTGGCCAGCGGCGAGTTGCGCCAGACGCTGCTGCCGTCCGGCTTGCGGGCCTTGCTCTTGGCCGGCACGGCCTTGCTGTGGTGGCAAATAGCGTTGGGGGGCTGGGTCAGCACCAACTACGCGGTCCTGGCCTGCACGGATTTCCCCAGCTGCCAGGGCTCTTACTGGCCGCCCATGGATTTCACACAGGGCTTCACTCTCTGGCGCGAACTGGGTCAGCTCAACAGCGGCGAGAGCATCAGCTTTCAGGCGCTGACCGCCATTCACTATGTGCACCGCTTGATGTCTTATGTGCTCATCCCTGTGCTCATGGTGCTGGCCTGGCGGTTGGACCGCGTAGGTCTGCGAGGCACCAGTCGGGCCTTGGCGCTGCTGGTGCTCTGGCAATTTTTCAGCGGCCTGAGCAATGTGGTCTTGGGCTGGCCCTTGGTGGCTGCCGTGGCCCACACCGCAGGCGCTGCTGGGCTGGTGATGGTGCTGACAGGCGCCATCTCATCGACCCGTGCGGCGGCGCAGGTGCATCAACCGTCACGCCTGCACACAGGCCCTTTGTCCGTATGACCCCGTCCAAATCTTCGCCCGCCCCGGTGGTGGCTCTGCCCTTGAGTTCACGCTGGTCCCAGTTTTATGCGCTGACCAAGCCGCGCGTGGTGCAGCTCATTGTGTTTTGCGCGCTCATCGGCATGGTCTTGGCCGTGCCTGGTTTGCCCAGCTTGGTCGAGCTGAAGTTGGCTGCGCTGGCCTGCGCGGGCATATGGCTGGTGGCGGGCGCCGCCGCCGCCTTCAATTGCATTGTCGAGCAGCACATTGACGCCCGCATGCGCCGCACGGCCTGGCGGCCCACCGCCAAAGGCCAATTGAGCAACACCGAAACCCTGGCCTTTTCGGCAGCCCTGTGTGCGCTGGGCTCTTTCATTCTGTATGTCTGGGTCAACCCCCTGACCATGTGGCTGACTTTTGCCACCTTTGTCGGTTATGCGGTGATTTACACCGTGGTGCTCAAGCCCATGACACCGCAAAACATCGTGATTGGCGGGGCCTCAGGCGCCATGCCGCCCGTGCTGGGCTGGGCCGCCATGACCGGTGAAGTGGGCTACGAGGCCTTGATTCTTTTCCTCATTATTTTCTTGTGGACCCCCCCTCATTTTTGGGCCTTGGCGCTCTACCGTGTGGAGGATTACCGCAAGTCTGGCCTGCCCATGCTGCCCGTGACCCATGGCAATGAATTCACGCGCCTGCAAATTTTTCTCTACACGCTGGTTTTATTCGCAGCATGTGTGATGCCCTTTGTGTTCCAGATGAGCGGCTGGCTCTACCTGGTGGCGGCGGTGGTGCTCAGCGCCATGTTCACTTGGTATGGCTTTAAGCTGTGGCGTGAGTATTCAGACGAGTTGGCGCGCAAAACCTTTCGCTTTTCGCTGATCCACCTGACGGCGCTGTTTGCTGCCTTTTTACTGGACCACTACCTTCGATGACGACTTTTCGGCCCTCTCGCCGTTGGACCCTCTTGAGTGCCGCTGCTTTGGCCTTGGCCGCTTGCGCGCCTGACAAGCCTCAGTTCAAAAGCATTGACATTACCGGCGCCGACTATGCCCGCGATTTCAAACTGGTCGACCACCACGGACAGCTGCGCAGCATGGCCGATTTCAAAGGCAAGGCGGTGGTGGTGTTCTTTGGCTTCACACAATGCCCAGACGTTTGCCCCACGGCCATGGCCGAACTCGCTCAGGTCAAGCTCCAACTGGGTGCGGACGGTCAGCGCCTGCAAGCCATCATGGTGTCGCTGGACCCCGAGCGCGACACGCCAGAGGTGCTCAAAGCCTACATGACCAATTTTGACCCGGGTTTTTTAGCGCTCAGGCCCACGCTTGAACAACTGCCGCTGGTGGCCAAAGACTTTAAGATTTTCTACAAGAAAAACGAAGGCAAAACACCCACCAGCTACACCTTGGACCATTCGGCGGGCAGCTATGTGTTTGACCCCCAGGGTCGGGTGCGGCTGTACACCCGCCAGGGGGTGGGCGTGTCCTCCATGACCGCCGACATCAAGCTGCTGCTGGCGGGCAAGTGAGCGCGGCGCTTACTGCTGGATGTTTTGCCGGCGAATGATGTCCCCCAGCGCCTGCGTGTCCATTTGAATGCGGTGGCGCAAGCCCTCTGGCGCTGCACCTATGACCTGCCAGCCCTGCTGAAACAACTTGGCGCGCATCTCGGGCGCACGCACAATCTCCGTCACCGCAGCCGCCACTTTGCGAATGTGGGCCTCTGGCATGGAAGCCGGGGCGGCCACGGCATTCCATATTTCAAGCTGGTAGTTTTTCACCCCCGCCTCGGCCAGGCTGGGCACCTCGGGCGCGAGAATGCTGCGGCCCGTGGCGGTGGTCGCCAGCAGCCTGAGCTTGCCGCTGCGGGCCTGGGCTGAGGCCAGTGCCGGTGGCAACAATGCCGCCTGAATTTGTCCGCCCAGCATGGCGGTGATCACCTGCGGGTTACCGGGGTAGGGCACATGCACAGGGCTCAAGCCCGCGCGGGACTTGAGCAACTCCATGCCCAAATGCGCCACCGTGCCCACACCTGGCGAGCCATAGCTCCAGCGCTCGCCCGCTTGCTTGGCTTGTTCCAACCATTGCGCAGCCGTCTGGCCTGGGGCGTCGGCTGGCACGGTCAATACCAAGGGGGCCGAGCCGATCAGGCTGATGGCCGCCAAGTCTTTGAGCGGGTCGTAATTCAGTTGCGGGTTGAGGATGCGGGCAATCGTCATGTTGCCGTTGATCATCAAACCCAGGGTGTGGCCATCACTGGCTTTGGCCACTTGGTCGGCCGCCACGTTGCCGCCCGCGCCCACCTTGTTCTCCACGATCACCGTTTGACCCAGAGCACGACCCAAAGGCTCGGCCAGCAACCTGGCCGTGAGGTCGGGGCTGGAGCCAGCGGGGAAACCCACCACCAACTTGACAGTTTTGCTCGGCCAGTCGGCAGCTTGGGCCACAGCCACAGGCGCACCCAGACTCAGGCAGCTGGCCAGCATGGGCCAGGCGATCAGCGCGCGTCGGGTGCAGCGTGTATGAAAGAGAGGGCGCATGCTGTGCTCCAGTGAAAAAGGGTCAAAAAAAGGGGCTGAAAACAAAGCCCACGCGCTCATGAAAAACCCGGCCTGGGCCGGGTGAGGTGGGGGTCAAAAGCCGTACTCAGGCAAAAGCAGCCAAGCTGTGGCGCATTTTCTTCATGGCCGCCACCTCAATTTGGCGAATGCGTTCAGCGCTCACCTGGTACTCGGCGGCCAAGTCGTGCAGTGTCATGCCGCCCGTGCCGTCGTCGTTCACTTTGAGCCAGCGCTCTTCCACAATGCGGCGCGAGCGCGGGTCCAGGTCGGCCAGGGCGGCCGCAATGCCATCGCTGGCCAGCACATCGCGCTGGTGCGACTCGATCAAGGCCGTGGGTTCGTGCCGCGCATCCGAGAGGTAGGCAATGGGGCCAAAGGCGTCTTCGCCGTCCTCGCTGGGGGCCGGGTCCAGCAGCACGTCGCCACCGGCCATGCGCTGCTCCATTTCGATCACTTCTTCGCGTTTGACGTTCAGCGTCTGCGCCATGGAGTCAATCTGCTCTTCGCTGAGCGTGTCGCGGTGGGTGGCCACGTCCAGGTCGTCTTTGAAGCCCTGCTTCATGGACCGCAGGTTGAAAAACAACTTGCGCTGCGCCTTGGTGGTGGCCATTTTGACCATGCGCCAGTTTTTCAAGATGTACTCGTGGATCTCGGCCTTGATCCAGTGCAAGGCATAGCTCACCAAGCGCACGCCCTGGTCAGGGTCAAAGCGCTTGACGGCCTTCATCAGGCCAATGTTGCCTTCTTGAATCAGGTCACCATGCGGCAGGCCGTAGCCCAAGTATTTGCGCGAGACCGACACCACCAAGCGCAGGTGCGAGAGCACCAGGCGGCTGGCCGATTCGAGGTCGTTTTGGTCTTTGAGGCGACGCGCGAAAGCCTGCTCTTCTTCCAAGCTGAGCATGGGAAAGCGGTTCACGGCCGAGATGTAGGCATCCAAGTTGCCCAGGGGCGGCAGCAGGCTGCCCCCCCAAGTGTTGGCAAGCGACAGGGTGCCGGAATTCACAGCGATGCTGGTCATGGGTGGCTCCTTTCAGTCAGGGATTTCATTTTAGCACTCTCTGCTTGCGAGTGCTAATTGGCCGACTTGCTTCGAAAAAAGGGTTCAAGCGCTCACCATTTGTAGCCCAATCGCATACCTGCAGCCCAGGCAGAGTTGCTTCCAGGAAGATAGCTCACCGTCGAAAAATCATCGTTGTAGAACACGGTGGCTCTGGACAGGTTCCATTGCAAGGCAGTGAACCAGTGGCGGCTCCAGTCCCGGCGCCAGGAGGCTGAAACACTTTGGTTGGTTTTTTTATAGACCTGGGATTGCGAAAAAGGATACTTCAACACCGCCAGTGAGACCGTGTCAGCCGCTGCGGGTTGGTAGTTCAATTCCAGCACGGTGGATTTTTTCCTGACGCGGGTCTCGCAGGCTGGCGCGGCTTGGGGCGTGAGCAATTCGCAATGGGCCTTCAAGGCGTTGTGCATGTAAGTCAATCGGGAGCGCAAACGGGGGCCCAGTTGCCAGGACACACCTGCAAAAAAAGTGTCCGCCTTTTGGCGGTAGTTCATTTGAGTGCCAGCGGCGTACTCTGGAAAACTGATGGCAGCCTGGGGGTCGAACAAGCGTTGGTCCAGCCCCATCCAACTCAGGCGCCACTCGGTGGAGCTGGCTTTGTTGAGCACGTTCAAGGACAGGCCTTGTTTGTGGTTTTGGGTGATGTTCACATGTGGTGGCAAGATGGCGGTGCCAAATTCTCTGGGCGCATAACCCAGGGCACGGGGCCTGAAGATGCCTGCAATGCCTTGCACTTGGTAATCACCTTCGTCGAGATTCACATAGACCTGCAAGGCGGGGGCTGACGCAAAAGGCTGCTTGATGCGGTAGTTGGTGCAAAACGGATCACTCTCTCTGATCCAGGGGTTGTCCAGGTCGTACTCCCTGCACCAGGTCGATCGGTAATCGGCCACGCCGGCTCGAAAGCCCAGGTAGGGACTGATGGCATGGCTGTAGTACAACTGGTCTACCGAAGCGCCGGTGACTTGGTTGGCCCGTGCCCGCAGCACC
>CANHKH010000262.1 GCA_947460165.1 Comamonadaceae bacterium | reverse complement strand
ATCAGCATGCTGGCCGTGGGCATTTTCTCGGCCTTCATCTTGTATGACTTGAAGCGCATTGTGGATGGCGGCGAGACCAACTACATCAGCGCCACGCTGGGCATTTACCTGAGCGTCTTCAATGTGTTCCAGAGCCTGCTGGCTTTGCTGGGCATTTTTGGCGGCGAGCGCGACTGATTCGGTCAGCGCCAAGAAAAAAAGGGGCCTTTGGGCCCCTTTTTCTTGTCTGTTTGACCTCACAGTGTGGCTTGTTTGGCTCGGCGTCGGGTCCACAGCAGCAATGAAACGGCCACTGCCGCGACCCCCGCCAACACCACATAGCCGCCTCGGTAAGCGCCGAACTGCTCAGACAAAAAGCCAAAGCCCAAGGGCCCCAACACCGCGCCAGAAAAAGTAAAGGCCAGGGTGCCGCCTGTGGCCACGCCGGCCATGCCCGGAGGCGCCAAGCGAGCCACCTCGGCCAGGTAGACGCCATTCCAGCCAATGGCCGAAGCACCAAACACCACCAAAATGAGCAGCACCAAGGCGCGGGGCGAATCGGGGACCAGGGCCGCCGTGCCCAGGGCGCAAACACCCATGAGGGCGGCCAGCACAATGAGCATGGGCAAGGCGCCCAGCCAACGGTCGGCGATGTAGCCCCAAGCAATGCGCCCGCCCACCCCACCCATTTGCACAAACGCCAAGACCAAGCCAGCCCCCACCAGGGTGTAGGCCAGGTCCTGGTGCAAAAAGGTGACCAAGTAGGTGCTCAGCGACATTTGCACCGCGCAAAAAAGAAATGAGCAGGCCGCCATGGTGGCCAAAGTCGGGTGCGAGAGCACCAGCTTGATCGAGGCCAGCGGCCCGGTGTCCACCTGGGCGGACAAGCCCAAGCGGTCAGCGTCCAGCTCGGCCCGCAAGGGCTGGCTGGCCAGGGCGCACAGCAGGCACAGCAGCGCCACCATCACCATGCCCGCATGCCAGTTCAGCGCCAGCATGACCGAGGGCACGGTGGCACCGGCCAGCATGCTGCCCACGGGCACCCCGGTTTGCTTGATAGAAAACACCAGCGAACGGCGGTGCGCTGGCGTGGTGCGGGCCAGCACATGCGAAGAGGCTGGGGTGATGGGGCCATAGCCCAGGCCAATGAGCAGCGCGCCCAAGGCCATCACGGGCAGCCAAGGCACGGCGCACAGCAGCAGGCCCAGCGCACAGAGCAGCAAACCTGCTTGGCTCACGCGAATGGCGCCCCAGCGCCGGCTGGCCGAGCCGCCCAGCAAGCTACCGGCAATGGCGCCTATGTAGCCCAAGGACATGTAAGCGCCCACCCAAGACGGGGCCACTTGCAGGGCGCGCGTCACTTCGGGTGCCATCACGGGCAGGGCCAGCAAAGACATGGCCACCATGGCTTGAATGGCCAGGGTGATGCCCAGCGGCACCCAGCTGTCTTGGGCTGAGGAAAGAGCAAGGGGCGCCGATGGGGAGCGAGAGGGCTGCGTCAATCCGGTTTCACCCCGGACTTGATCAGCAAGCCGCCCAGCACCTCAATTTCTTGGCGCAGGTGGGCGCGCAAGGCCTCAGGGCGGGCACGCTCCACCGGCACGGCCGACACGCCCATGCCTTCCAAGCGCTGGCGCACCTCGGGGTCGGCCACCACTTTTTGCAAGGTGGCGGTCAAGGTGTCAATGACGGGCTTGGGCGTGCCCTTGGGGGCGTACAAGCCAAAAGAGATGTTGATGTCAAAGCCTTGCACCCCGGCTTCAGAAATGGCGGGCACCTCGGGCAGCTGCGGCAGGCGGTTGCGGCCGGCAGCGGCGTAGGGCTTGATCTTGCCGCCCTTGACCGAGGGCACGGTGCCCGAAGTTTGGTCACACAGGACATCGACCTGGCCGCCCATCAAGTCATTGAGCGCTGGGCCTGTGCCTTTGTAGGGAATCTCGTTGAGCTTGACGCCCAGCACGCTTTGCATCATCAGGCCGCACAGGTGCGAGGCCGAGCCCACGCCCGCATGCGCCAGGCTGACCTTGGCCGCATTGGCGCGCAAATAGCTGATGAACTCAGGCAGGTCCTTGGCCGGAAAGCCATTGCGCGCGGCAATCAGCATGGGGCCGCTGGTGGCCGAACCAATGGGTTCAAAGTCGGCCACCGGGTCGTAGGGCAGGCTTTTGAACATGGCTTGGTTGGTGGCGTGGCTGACGTGGATCATCAGCAAGGTGTAGCCATCGGGCTTGGCACGGGCCACGCGCGTGGTGCCCACGGTGCCCGAGGCACCGGCCGGGTTTTCCACCACCACCTGCTGGCCCAAGATGCGCTGAAACGCCCCGGCCACCACCCGGGTGATCACGTCGCCCGGCCCGCCTGGGGCGTAAGGCATGACCATGGTGATGGGCCGGTTGGGAAAGTCCTGGGCGCTGGCCGACAGCGCCAGGGTGCAGGCACATGCAGCAAACAGGCCGCGCAGGGTGGGCGCAAAGATCTGGCTCATGGATTTGTCTCCGTTTGATTGGAATCAGGCCAGCAACTGGCGGCGAATGGCCTCAGGCGCCAGCACCTGCAGCGGCGGCTCACCACCGTTGGGAATGCCGACCTGGGTGGCGTTGAGCAGCATGGACACCATGGAATAGGTGCCCGACAACACGGTCAAATCAATCACCCGCTGCTCTCCCATCTGCGTCACCGCCTGCTGCCACAAGTCATCAGGCACGCGGTGGTTCAGGCTGAGCTGCACGCAAAAGTCATAGACCAAGGCCTCGTCGGCCTGCATGGCGGCCGGGCGCTGGCACTGGCGCAGCGCGTCCATCACCGCGTCAGACAAACCCGCGCGGCGGGCAATCGGCTCGTGCGCCCACCACTCGTACTGGGCGTTGGCAATGCGGGCCTGGATCAAGATGGCAAATTCATTGAGCCGCTTGTCCACCGAGGTCTGAAAGCGCAGGTAGTCCAGCAGGTCAAAGCAGCGGCGCGCCATGTCTGGGCTGCGCAGCAACGCGTTGTAAGGCCCGCCCAAAGCAGCGCTGGAAATTTTAAGAATGTCGTCGGCCAAAGGGCGAACGGCAGGGGCTAAGTCTTCGTAGGCGAGTTGGGCTAGGCGTTCGTTCATGGCAATGCGGGTGAAATAAAAGCTTCAATTAGACGCCAAAGCATGGGCCAAATCTCCCGTTCAGGCAGGATGCCGCTGCCACCTCGGGTTTGTCCTGAGGGGCCTTCAGTCACCCCGCTCAAACACCGCCATGCTCTCCACGTGCGCGGTGTGCGGGAACATGTTCACCACGCCAGAGGCCACGCAGCGGTAGCCCGCCTCGTGCACCAACAAGCTGGCATCGCGCGCCAGGGTGGCGGGGTTGCAGCTGACGTACACAATGCGGCGCGGCGCGGTCCAGCCGGGGGGCGGCGTCACGGCGGGGATGAAAAATTCATCGGTCTTCTCGCCGTCTTTGTTCACCCGCGCGCGCCTGCTGCCGTGGGGATGCAGTGCCGCCAAGGCCTTGAAGAGCTCAAACGCGCCCTCCCGTGGCGGGTCCACCAGCCATTTGTCGGCCGCACCGTCGGCAGCCAACACCGCAGGCGTCATCTCAAACAGGTTGCGGGCGGCAAACTGCGTGGGGGCCAAAGCGCCCTGCCCTGACTTTTGCCGCAAGCCTTGGTTGAAGGCCAGGTTCTCGCGCGAGCGCGCCACCAGCGCCGGGCTGCCCTCCACGCCCAGCACCTCCCGCGCCTGGGTGGCCAGCGGCAGCGTGAAATTGCCCAAGCCGCAAAACCAGTCGATCACCCGCTCATGGGGCTGCAACTGCAGCAAACCCAGCGCCCGCTCGACCAGCACGCGGTTGATATAGGGGTTGACCTGGGTAAAGTCCGTGGGCTTGAAGGGCATGGCCACGCCAAACTCAGGCAGACCGTAGGCCAAAGGCGGCACCGCCGCGTCCAGCAGCTTGACGGTGTCTGGGCCCTTGGGCTGCAGCCACCACTGCACGCCGGGGTGGGCTTGGGCAAAGTCCAGCAGCTTGGCTTGGTCAGCGCTTGACAGTGGCTCCAGGTGGCGCAGCACCAAGGCGGTGACCAACTCGCCTTGCAACTCACCGCAGGCCAGTTCAATTTGCGGGCAGGTCTCACGCGCCTGCAAGCTGCCAATCAAGGCGCGCAGCGGCAGCAGCATGTCGCTGACATGGCGGGGCAGCACATGGCATTCGCGGATATCGGCCACGTACTGGCTTTTGCGCTCGTGAAAGCCCACCAACACCGTGTCTTTTTTGCGCACATAGCGCACAGACAGACGGGCCCTGAAGCGGTAATGCCAGGCCGGCCCCTCGATGGGCCTGAGCATGCGTTCTGAGCGCAGCTTGCCAATGTGGACAAAGTTGTCTTCCAGCACCCGCTGCTTCACAGCCACCTGGGCGCTGGCTTCCAAGTGCTGCATTTTGCAGCCGCCACAAGCGCCTTGGTGCAAGCCAAAGTGCGGGCAAGCCGGGCGCACCCGCTGCGAGGACTCTGAGAGCACGTCCAGCACCGTGGCTTTTTCAAAGCTGGTTTTTTTGCGGTTGATGTTGGCCGTGACGCGCTCGAAGGGCAAGGCCCCTTCAATGAACACCACCTTGCCGTCGGCCCGGTGGGCAATGCCCTGGGCGTCCATGTCCAGCGACTCCACGGTGAACACCTCGGGCTGGTGGACGGTGGCTGTTGGAAGGTGGCTGGGCAAGCTGGCCGGGGATGCGTCAGACTGCTCTTGCGCAGGCTGGGAGGTCATGAAAGTCATGCGTGGATTGTCTCAGGTGCAAGCCTTTGCCAAATCCGCACAGGTGCCCTGTCGCCCCTGGCGGCTGGTCGCCCCTGCAAGAACGCCACACGGTCTTGGCTTGGTCAGACGCGGCAGGCAGAGGGGGTGGGGCAAGCCGTTCAAGTCACGGCCGCCCGTGCAGCCGCCCCCCGGGCAACAAGATCAGCTCATTTGCCCAGCAGATCGGTGAGCTTGTCGGCCTCAAAGCATTCTTGGCGCGCGGCATCGGCGGGCACGCAGTCTTGCTGGGCCTGCGAGAGCTTTTCAATGGCCTGCCACAGCAATGCAATTTGGTGCCCGTGGGACGAGGCGTTGTCGATCAAGCCGCGCATGGCTTGGGACACAGGATCGTCGTTTTGCGTCACCCCGTAGGCAGAAAACCCCATCTGGCTGGCGGCTTCTTCGCGTTTGACGTCGGCGTCGGCCTGGATGATGCGGGCCGGGTTGCCCACGGCTGTGGCCCCAGCTGGCACGGGCTTGACCACCACGGCGTTGGAGCCCACGCGCGCACCGTCGCCCACGGTGAAGCCGCCCAAAATCTGCGCGCCCGCACCCACCACCACGTTTTGGCCCAAGGTGGGGTGGCGTT
>CANHKH010000261.1 GCA_947460165.1 Comamonadaceae bacterium | reverse complement strand
GTTGCAGTCCACGATGGCTTGCTTGTACGCGTCGGAGGCGCGGGCCTCGGCAGTGGCGATGAAGGCCGAGCCAATGTAAGCAAAGTCAGCGCCCATGGCCTGGGCGGCCAACACCGCGCCGCCACTGGCAATCGCGCCCGACAGCGCCAGTGGGCCGCTGAACCATTGGCGGATTTCTTGGATCAGCGCAAACGGGCTTTTCACCCCCGCATGACCGCCGGCACCTGCGGCCACCGCAATCAGGCCGTCAGCGCCTTTTTCAATGGCTTTGCGGGCAAAGCTGTTGTTGATGATGTCGTGCAGCACCACGCCGCCATGGCTGTGGGCGGCGGCAAAAATGTCTTCGCGCGCACCCAGGGAAGTGATGTAAATCGGCACCTTGTACTTGACGCACACCGCCATGTCCTGCTCCAGCCTGTCGTTGGACTTGTGCACGATTTGGTTGATGGCATAGGGCGCCGCCGGTTTGTCGGGGTGGGCCAGGTTGTAGGCCGCCAGGGTCTCGGTGATTTCGGCCAGCCAATCGTCGAGCTGCGACGCCGGACGTGCGTTGAGCGCGGGCATGGAGCCCACCACGCCGGCAATGCACTGGGCAATCACCAGCTTGGGGTTGCTCACAATGAACAGGGGCGAGCCAATGATGGGCAGGGGCAAATGGGCCAGTGCGCCGGGCAAATTGGACATGTCTGAGTCTCCTTGTGTGTGGCGCCAGTGGCGCCGGGTGCTTGAATGGGCGAGTGGGCTATTTGTACTGGGCGGCGGTGATGAACTGACCGAAAGCCTCGCACCAGACAATCACGGCGCGGTAATCCTCAATGTTCACCGTGGCCGGGACCTGGAGCAAAAAATTCTTGAAGGTCTTGATGTCACCCACCCGCACCATGCGGGCCTTCAGGCGTTCAAACTCCGCCTCGGTCTCGACGAACTGCGGGGACAGGTAGAGTTTGTAGTCCGGCCCAGGGGCCAGTTCACCCACCAAACCTATGCTCTGGGCGCTGACGCTGAGCTGTCCTTCGCCCCAGTGCAGGGCATCGCTGTCCTGGAGCTCGCGGCGGAACTGGCCCTGGTAGGCGGCAGGGCCGGCTTGGGCCGTGACCTGCTGCGCCGAGGGCCCTTGCGGTGCCGTCAAAATGGGCAGGAAATACACGCCCAGGGCCACGCCCACAAGCAGGGTCAGGGCGTGCGACACAAGCAGGCCCCAGCCCTTGAAACGCCCCACGGCGAGCCTTGTCATGGCTTGTACCCGTGGCCTCAGAAGGCCTGCAACGCCAGCTCTGTGACACAGTCGGCGCCATCGACAATGGCGTCGCGCACACCTGGTGCCTTGCTCAGGATGTGCTCGGCGTAAAAGCGCGCGGTCACCACCTTGGCCTGCATGAACTCAGCACCAAAGCCTTCAGTGTCGCCTGAGGCCAGGGCCTGCTCGGCCATGAGGAGGGCACGGGCCATCTGCCAGCCGCTGACCAGGTTGCCGGCCAGCATCAGGTAGGGCACGCTGCCTGCATAGACCGCGTTGGGCGAAGTCTTGGCGCCAGCGCACATGAAATCAACCACATCCACAAAGGCCTGGCGCGCGGCCTGGAGGCGCTTGGCCACGGCCTGAGCGTGGGCAGAGCCCTTCAACAGTTCGGCTTCGGTGGCCTCGATGTGCGCAGCCAGGGCCCGTGCGGTGCGGCCGCCGTCACGGGTGGTTTTGCGGCCCACCAGGTCGTTGGCTTGAATGGCGGTGGTGCCCTCGTAAATGGTCAGGATTTTGGCGTCGCGGTAGTACTGGGCCGCGCCGGTTTCTTCAATGAAGCCCATGCCGCCGTGCACCTGCACGCCCAAGGCGGTGACTTCCTGGCTCATCTCGGTGCTGTAACCCTTGACCAGGGGCACCATGAATTCATAGAAGGCCAGATTTTGCTTGCGCACCTCGGCGTCCGGGTGGTGGTGAGAGGCGTCATAGGCGGCGGCGGCCACGGTGGCCATGGCGCGGCAGCCCTCGGTGTAGGCGCGCATGGTCATGAGCATGCGCTTGACGTCCGGGTGGTGGATGATGGGGCCGCTCCCTGGCAGCGAGCCGTCGACAGGCCGGCTTTGCACGCGGTCGCGCGCATATTGCACGGCTTTTTGGGTGGCCCGGTCGGCGATGGCAATGCCTTGCACGCCCACGGCGTAGCGGGCGGCGTTCATCATGATGAACATGTACTCCAGGCCCCGGTTTTCTTGGCCCACCAAAAAACCCACTGCGCCTGCGCCCGTGCTGTCGGCCACGCTGCCGGCCAAGCCGTCGCCGTACTGCAGCACCGCCGTGGGGCTGGCCTTGATGCCCAGCTTGTGCTCAATGCTCACGCACAGCACGTCATTGCGCGCGCCCAAGCTGCCATCGGGCTGGACCAAGACCTTGGGCACCACAAACAAGCTGATGCCCTTGACGCCCTCGGGCGCGCCCGGCACGCGGGCCAGCACCAGGTGCACGATGTTCTCGGCCATGTCGTGCTCACCGTAGGTGATGTAGATCTTGGTGCCAAACACCTTGTAACTGCCATCGGGCTGGGGCTCGGCGCGGGTGCGCACGGCCGCCAAGTCTGAGCCTGCCTGCGGCTCGGTCAGGTTCATGGTGCCCGTCCATTCGCCAGACACCAGTTTGCCCAGGTAAGTGGCTTTGAGCTCGTCGGAGCCGGCGGTCAGCAGCGCTTCAATGGCGCCGTCGGTCAGCATGGGGCACAGGGCAAAGCTCATGTTGGCGGCGTTGAGCATTTCACCGCAGGCCGCGCCTATGGTTTTGGGCAGGCCCTGGCCGCCATAGGCCAGCGGGTGCTGCAGGCCTTGCCAGCCGCCTTCGGCGTACTGCTTGTAAATCCCCTTGAAGCCGGGGGTGGTGTGGACCACGCCAGCCTTGAGCGCTGAAGGGTTTTTGTCGCCCTCCCAGTTCAGCGGCGCCACCGCCTCTTGCGTGAAGCGCGCCGACTCCTCCAGCACCGCCTGGGCCGTGTCAAAGCCGGCGTCTTCAAAGGCGGGCATGTGGGCAATGTCGTCAATGCGCGCCAGGTGCTTGATGGCAAACAGCATGTCTTTGACGGGGGCGGTGTAGCTCATGGGGTCTCCTGCGGATCGGTCAATCGTTCAATTCAAGTCTGCGCATGGCGAAAAAAAGGCACCCTCAGGGGATGCCTTGTTGATCCAGTCAAGCGCTCAGAGCTTGCCCACCAGCTCTGGCACGGCCGCAAACAAGTCGGCTTCCAGACCATAGTCGGCCACGCTGAAGATGGGCGCCTCGGCGTCTTTGTTGATGGCCACAATGACTTTGGAGTCCTTCATGCCGGCCAAATGCTGAATGGCCCCCGAAATACCCGCGGCCACATACAGCTGCGGCGCCACAATCTTGCCCGTCTGGCCCACTTGCCAGTCGTTGGGGGCGTAGCCTGCGTCCACGGCAGCGCGGCTGGCGCCCATGGCGGCGCCCAGCTTGTCGGCCAGCGGGGTCATCACTTCATTGAACTTTTCGGCGCTGCCCAAGGCCCGGCCGCCGGAGACGATGATCTTGGCTGCGGTCAACTCGGGGCGGTCGTTTTTGGCGATCTCGCTGCCCATGAAGCGGCTTTGACCAGTTCCCTCGGTCACAGCGGTGACTTCTACAGCGGCCGCGCCACCTGCGCCAGCGGCATCAAAGCCGGTGGTGCGCACGGTGAGCACCTTCACGCTGTCCAGGCTTTGCACCGTGGCCATGGCGTTGCCCGCGTAAATGGGCCGCTCAAAGGTGTCGGCACTCAGGACCTGGGTGATGTCCGAGACCTGGCCCACGTCCAGGCTGGCGGCCACGCGGGGGGCAATGTTTTTACCTGAAGCGGTGGCGGCAAACAAAATGTGGCTGTAGGCAGGGGCCAAGGCCAGCACTTGGGCGGCCATGTTCTCGGCCAGGCCGTGGGCAAAGCCCTCGGCGTCGGCATGGATGACCTTGCTGACGCCAGCAATTTGCGCGGCAGCTTGGGCCACCGCACCCGCATGGTGACCGGCCACCAGCACGTGCACCTCACCACCGCACTGGACGGCGGCGGTCACGGTGTTGAGCGTGGCGGGCTTGAGCTGGTTGTTGTCGTGTTCTGCGATGACGAGGGATGACATGAAAGTGGCTCCTTTGTGATGAATCTCCCTCCCCTTGGGGGAAGGGTTGGGTGGGGGCAAGCAGTGATTGCGGACCCACACCTGGTGTGCTTTGCGATGCCCCCATCCCGGCCTTCCCCCAAAGAGGGAAGGAGTGGGTCTGGGTTCAAATGACCTTGGCTTCGTTCCTGAGCTTGTCGACCAGCGTGGCCACATCGGGCACCTTGATGCCGGCGCCGCGCTTGGGGGGCTCGCTGACTTTGAGCGTTTTGATGCGGGGCGTGACGTCCACGCCCAAGTCTTCTGGCTTGTAGGTGTCCAACTGCTTTTTCTTGGCCTTCATGATGTTGGGCAGCGTCACGTAGCGAGGCTCGTTGAGGCGCAAGTCTGTGGTGATGATGGCCGGCAGCGTCAGCGACAGGGTTTCCAGACCGCCGTCCACCTCGCGGCTGACCGTGGCCTTGCCGTCGGCCACGTCGACCTTGGAGGCGAAGGTGGCTTGGGGCCAGCCCAGCAAGGCGGCAAGCATTTGACCGGTTTGGTTGCAGTCGTCGTCAATGGCTTGCTTGCCCAAAATCACCAACTGGGGTTGCTCTTTGTCCACCAAGGCTTTGAGCAGCTTGGCCACCGCCAAGGGCTGCAGCTCTTGGGTGGTTTCGACCAAGATGGCGCGGTCTGCGCCTATGGCCATGGCGGTGCGCAAGGTTTCTTGGCACTGGGCCACGCCGCAGCTGACCGCGATGACCTCGGTGGCCGCGCCCTTTTCTCTCAGGCGTGTGGCCTCTTCGACGGCGATTTCGTCAAAAGGGTTCATGCTCATTTTGACGTTGGCGATGTCTACGCCGCTGCCGTCAGACTTCACGCGCACTTTGACGTTGTAGTCGACCACGCGCTTGACCGGAACCAATACCTTCATGAAGGTCTCCAATGCAGTTGAAATAAGGGGTGAGCTTGTCAATCGCAGCTGTGGCGACCCGCAAACTTGGTTGACGTAACGTCAATTAACAGATTCTATGCCGCCTCGCCCATGGACACAGGGTCTGCCAATGAAAACGCCCCAAGATGCAGGCCCACCCAGAAAAAGCACGATCGTTCTTTTTTAAGGATTATAGGCATTTTTAAGAGGCCGCAGTCACGGGCGCAGCCTTGGGCAAGGTTGCTTGGCGGACCACGCGCTGCGGAAACGGGATTTCAATGCCGTGTTCCCTGAAGGACTGGAGCACCGCCAGGTTGACGTCTGAGCGCAGGTTGCCTTGACCGTTTTCGGGGTCCACG
>CANHKH010000260.1 GCA_947460165.1 Comamonadaceae bacterium | reverse complement strand
TCGTCAATGCGGTTGAGGAACTCAGGGCGAAAGTGGTTGCGCAGCTCGTCCATCACCGCCTCTTTGATCTCCTCGCCGGGCCGGCCCACCATGGACTGGATGATGGGCGAGCCGATGTTGGAGGTCATCACGATGACGGTGTTTTTAAAGTCCACGGTGCGGCCCTGGCCGTCGGTCAGGCGGCCGTCGTCCAGCACCTGCAAGAGCACGTTGAACACGTCGGGGTGGGCTTTTTCCATCTCGTCGAGCAGCAGCACGGCATAGGGCTTGCGGCGCACGGCCTCGGTGAGGTAGCCGCCTTCTTCGTAGCCCACGTAGCCCGGGGGCGCGCCTATGAGGCGGGCCACCGAATGCTTTTCCATGAACTCGCTCATGTCTATGCGCACCAAGTGGTCTTCGCTGTCGAACATGAAGTTGGCCAAGGCCTTGCACAGCTCGGTCTTGCCCACGCCCGTGGGGCCTAAGAACAAAAAGGAACCGGTGGGCCGGTTGGGGTCCGACAGGCCCGAGCGCGAGCGGCGAATGGCGTTGGCCACGGCCGCAATCGCCTCTTGCTGGCCCACCACGCGGTGGTGCAGCTTGTCCTCCATCTGCAGCAATTTGTCGCGCTCGCCCTGCATAAGTTTGCTCACCGGGATGCCGGTGGCGCGGGCCACCACCTCGGCAATTTCTTCGGCGCCCACTTGGGTGCGCAAGAGCTTGGGCGCGTGGCTGGCGGACTTGGACTCTTCGGTGGCCTGGGCTTGTTTGAGCCGCTTTTCCAGCTCGGGCAACTTGCCGTATTGCAGCTCGGCGACCTTGTTGAAGTCGCCCTTGCGGGTGAATTCCTCAATTTGAAAGCGGATGCGGTCGATCTCCTCCATCACGTCTTTGGAGCCCAGGGCCTGGGCTTTTTCGGCCTGCCAAATTTCGTCGAGGTCGGAAATTTCTTTTTGCAGCTTGACGATTTCTTCTTCAATCAGCGCAAAGCGTTTTTGCGAGGACTCGTCTTTTTCCCGGCGCACCGCCTCGCGCTCGATTTGCAGCTGTATCAGCCGGCGGTCGAGCTTGTCCATGACCTCGGGCTTGGAGTCGATTTCAATTTTGATTTTGGCGGCGGCCTCGTCAATCAGGTCAATGGCCTTGTCGGGCAAAAACCGGTCGGTGATGTAGCGGTGACTCAACTCGGCCGCGGCCACGATGGCCGGGTCGGTGATCTGCACGCCGTGGTGCTTTTCGTACTTTTCTTGCAGGCCGCGCAAGATGGCAATGGTCGCCTCCACCGTGGGCTCGCCCACCAAGATTTTCTGAAAGCGCCGCTCCAGCGCCGCGTCTTTTTCAATGTACTTGCGGTACTCGTCCAGCGTGGTGGCGCCCACGCAGTGCAGCTCGCCGCGCGCGAGCGCCGGCTTGAGCATGTTGCCTGCATCCATGGCGCCTTCGGCCTTGCCCGCGCCCACCATGGTGTGCAACTCGTCAATGAAGACAATGGTTTGGCCCTCGTCTTTGGCCAGCTCGCTGAGCACGGTTTTCAGGCGCTCTTCAAACTCGCCGCGGAACTTGGCACCGGCCAAGAGCGCCGCCATGTCCAGCGAGAGCACGCGCTTGCCCTTGAGCGAGTCGGGCACCTCGCCGTTGACAATGCGCTGGGCCAGGCCTTCGACGATGGCGGTCTTGCCCACGCCGGGCTCGCCAATGAGCACGGGGTTGTTTTTGGTGCGCCGCTGCAGCACCTGGATGGCGCGGCGGATTTCGTCGTCGCGGCCAATCACCGGGTCGAGCTTGCCGGCGCGGGCGCGCTCGGTGAGGTCCATGCAGTACTTTTTGAGCGCCTCGCGCTGGCCTTCGGCCTCGGGGCTGTCCATGCTTTGGCCGCCACGCACGGCGTTGACGGCCGCTTCCAAGCTGCTGCGGCTCATGCCGTTTTCGCGCGCCAAGCGGCCCACATCGCCTTTGTGGTCGGCGGCGGCCAGCAAAAACAGCTCGGCGGCAATGTACTGGTCGCCGCGCTTGAGGGCTTCTTTTTCGGTGGCCTGCAGCAGCTTGGCCAGCTCTGGCCCCACCTGAATTTGGTCCTGGCCCTGCACCTCGGGCAGCTTTTTCAGGGCCGCCTCCACCCCGGCTTGCAGGCCAGCCACATTGACGCCTGCGCGCTGCAGCAGCGCCTTGGGGCCGTCGTCTTGTTGCAGCATGGCGGCCAGCAGGTGGGCCGGCTCAATATAGGGGTGGTCACGCCCCAAGGCCAGCGACTGCGCGTCGCTCAGCGCTTCTTGAAACTTGGTGGTCAGCTTGTCGTGTCGCACGGGGACTCCTTGTTAACTCTTGCTTTCAATTAGGGATGAATACACCTGTTTTCAAGGGTAGATACCTTGTAAATACGCTCATCTGGCGTAGGCAAAGCTCATCGGCCGCCCTAGAATCCGCGCATGAACATTCACCAAGTCAACGTGAGTTATTCGGGCGAGCAAGACCGCTTGCTCATCCGCATCAACAGCCTCAAAGGCGAGGAGTTCCGCGCTTGGCTCACCCGGCGCCTGACGCTCAAGCTGCTGCCCCATCTGGGCAAAACCGCCCAGGCCCAGTTGGAAAAGCAGTTCCAGCCGCCCCCCGCCCACACCCCCATGACAGAGCAAAAAGAGCAGCTCTTGCAGAACTTCAAAAAAGAAGCTGCGGTCTACGACGGGGATTTTCAAACCCCCTTCAAAGACCAACCTGCGGCCCTCCCCTTGGGGGAAGAGCCGCTGCTGGTCACCGAGCTGAGCTTCACGCCCCTGGCCGATGCCAAGCTGCAGGTCACCCTGCTTGAACGCCTGCCGGGAAAACAGCGCGATTTGCAACTGGTCATGGATTCGGCCCTCACCCAAGGCCTGCTGCGCTTGCTCAACCAAAGCCTCAAGGCATCAGGCTGGGCGGAGCCGCCACCGGCCCAGCTCTTGGGCAGCAGCGCTGCGGTGCTTGCGCCGCAAGCCACGCAAGAGTTGCTGGAAGCGCCAGAGCCCAACCCCAGCCCCGACGGCAAACCCCGTTACTTGAACTAAAGAGCTTGCAAAAGCAAGCAAGCCCTCACGTAGGGCTTGCAAAGTGCTCACAGCGGCGGTGTATCTCCCTGAGCCAGTCCCATTGCACTGCTCAGTGGCGGCTCAGCTCAGGGAATGTGCGGTTTACTCAGCGGACAAGCCGTTGCGCTTGATCACCGCGCCCCAGCGGGGATAGTCTTTTTGCACAATGCCCGCCAACTCCTCGACGCCCGAGGCAGAGGCGTCCATGCCGGCGCGGCCCAGCAGGTCTTTGACTTCAGGGCTGCGGATGATGGCGGCAATCTCCGTGTTGAGCTTGGCCACCGTGGGCGCAGGCATTTTGGACGGGGCAAAAAAGGCGTACCAGAGGTCCACTTCCACGCCCTTGACGCCCAGCTCTTCAAAGGTGGCCACCGTGGGCGCCACCGGGTGGCGCTTGTTGCTGCCCACAGCCAAGGCAGTGAGCTTGCCGTCACGCACAAAGCCTTGGGCAATGTGCACAGGCAAAAAGCCCACATTCAGCTCGCCGGCCAGCAGGTCTTGGGTGTAACCCGCCGTGCCGCGGTAGGGCACATGCAGCAAGAACAAGCCGGTTTGTGCCTTGAACAGCTCCATGGACATGTGGTGCGGCGTGCCCACACCGGGCGAGCCAAAAGAGATGGAGCCCGGACGCGACTTGGCCTGCGCCACAAACTCCTGCATGGTCTTCAAACCGGTCTTGGGGTTGGCCACCAGCATGAGCGTGCCATAGGCGGCCATGGAGACCGGGGCAAAGTCGCGCGTGGGGTTGAAAGGCACGTTTTTGTACATCTGGGAGGCCATCAACATGGTGTTGGCGCCCATCAGCAGGGTGTGGCCGTCGCTGGACTTGGCCACCGTGTCGGCGCCAATGTTGCCGCTGGCGCCGGGCTGGTTCACCACCAGCACGGGCTGGCCCAGGCGCTCGCTGAGCTTGGGGGCCACGGCGCGGGCAATGGTGTCCATGCCGGTGCCGGCAGTAAAGGGCACCACAATGCGCACGCTTTGGGTGGGCCAAGGTGCGGCCGCCTGGGCCTGCGCGGCCAAAGGCAATAGGGTAGACGCCAGGGCCAGCAGGCCCAGGGCAGAACTTTTAAGCTTGAGTTTCATGGTGTGTCTCGGTTCAAAGGTCATGACAGGGCTCACACAGCAGTGATCTTGAAGACTTTTTGGGCATTGGTCTGGAAGAACATTTTCTTGTCGGCGTCGCTCATGTTCATCTTGTCCATGGCGACCACTTCATCGGCCGCGTACTGGTAGGGGTAGTCCATGGCGTAGAGCACCCGGTCCACACCCACAATGGACTGCGTGAACTTGATGGCTGGCTCCCATGCCACACCGCTGTTGGTGATGTAGAAATTCTCGCGCAAGTAGTCGCTGGGCTTTTTCTGTAGGGGCTTGATGCTCTCGTAGCGCTGCGAACGCACCGTGGCCTGGTGCATATAGTCCAGCCTGTACGACCAAAACGGCAGGGCCTCGCCCATGTGGCCAATGATCATCTGCAACTTGGGAAAGCGGTCAAACACCCCCGAGGTGATGATGCGCAGCGCGTGCAAGCCCGTCTCCACGCCAAAGCCGTAAATCGCACCGTCCAGGCCGCACTCCTGGAAGGGCTGCAACATGTTGCGCGGCAGCGAATTGGGGTGCAGGTAAATCGGCGTGCCATGCGCTTCGGCCGCGGCAAAAATATCCCAGAACTTGGTGTCCGACAGGTACTCGCCATGCGTGTGCGAGTTGATGACCACCGAGTTCATGCCCAGCTGCGAAACGCCTCGCTCGATTTCCTTGGCAGCGGCCTGTGGGTCTTGCACGGGGATGGCAATCATGCCGGTAAAGCGCGTGGGGTGGCGTTTGCAGGCATCGGCCAGTTGGTCATTGGCCACGCGGCTGAAAGACACGGCCGTGTCTTTGTCCATGATTTGCACGCCCGGGGCGGTCAGTGCAATCACCTGGTGGTCAATGCCCGCCTCGTCCATGTGCGCCAGGCGAATTTGGTCCAGGTCTTGCAGGCAGCGCATGATGTGGCGCGCCCGCTCGCTGGGGCTGCTCATGTAAAAACCCATCAGGCCCTTGAAACCGGGGTCCACATCGCTGCCAGCCAAGATTTTTTCGTAGATGCGCAGCATCTCTGGGGGGGCAAATGCCTCTTCGGTGGCAATGCGCAGGTAAGACTGGCTGGGGGGCACGCTCATGGGAGTCTCCGGGGGGTGTGAAAAATCAGCATCATATTTAATCGCGTATTCACGCACAATACCTCAATTTCTTGATTTAGCTTTCTCGAATCGCGAAAGACCAAGCCCAGCATGGACACCCTCGCCAACCTCAAAGCCTTTGTGGCCGTCGCCGACACGGGCAGTT
>CANHKH010000259.1 GCA_947460165.1 Comamonadaceae bacterium | reverse complement strand
CGTATTGGCGGGTGATGTGCCCTCCCTTGAAGCGGCCGTTGAGCACCGCTGTGTAGCCGGTGGCTTGCTGGCCAATGGCCAGCAACTGTTCGGCCAATGACGGGTCGCAACTGGCGCCGTTGGCCGTGCCCAGGTTCAGGTCGGGCAATTTGCCTTCAAAAAACCGCGGCAACACCGAGCGGATCGAGTGCGCGTCCCACAAGGCGGCCACGCCATGCAGGGCTTTGAGGCGGGCCAACTCTTGCGCCAGTTGCGCGTGGTAAGGCTGCCAGATGGCTTCGCGGCGCGCTGCAATCTCCGCCTCATTCGGCACATCTTCCGCGTCGCGGTACAGCGGCTGGTCGTCAAACAAGTCCACCGGGCACAGGCCGGTGACGCTTTGCCCGGGGTAGAGGCTGGCCCCATCGGGCGGGCGGTTCAGGTCGATCACATAGCGCGAATGCGTGGCCACCAGCACCGAGGCCCCCAGCGCGTCGGCAAAGTCGTACAAGCGCTCCAGATGCCAGTCGGTATCGGGCACGCGCTGGCCTTCGTCGCTCAAGCGCGCGGCCAAGGCAGGCGGCACATGCGTGCCCACATGCGGCATCGAAATCAGCAAGGGGCGTGTGCCCTGGCGAAAACGAAAGGGCGGTACTGTGGTTTGAAAGCTCATGGTGTGTTCTTCAGCAATTGTTGACGTGCGGCCACGCCGTCGCTCAGGGCGCTGTCGTGCAAGGCGTGACGACCCGATTGAACCAGCAAGCGACCCCCCACCCACACCTGTTGCAAGGCCGATTGGCGGTGGCTGGCAAACACATGGGCCGACAACATGGCCTCAGGCGTTGGCAGATCGCGCAGCAATGGGTGCCCAGCGTCCAGCGCCACCATGTCGGCCTGCTGGCCCACGGCCAAGCCGGCCACTGGGCGTGCACTGGCCTGGGCACCACCGGCCACAGCCGCCAGTGTCATGGCGGTGGCCACCGAAGGCTGCTCGGTGGTGGCCAGCACATTGCGTTGGCGCGTGGCCAGGCGCTGGGTGTATTCGAGCAGCATCAGCTCTTGGGCGGCGTTCACACAGGTGTGGCTGTCCGAGCCCACGCCCCAGCGCCCACCGGCTGCAAGCCAGCTGCCTGCATCAAAAATACCGTCGCCCAAATTCGCCTCGGTGCTGGGGCACAGGCCCGCCACAGCGCCGGTGCGGGCGGCGTGGGCACTTTCTTCAGCGCTCATGTGGGTGGCATGCACCAGGCACCAGCGGCCATCCACCGGGGCGTGGTCCAGCAGCCACTGCACCGGGCGCTGGCCGCTCCAGGCCAGGCAGGCATCGACCTCGGCCGTTTGTTCTGCAATGTGGATGTGCACCGGGGCTGTGGCGTCCATGGCATGCAAACCGGCCAGGGCGTCGCGCAAGCTGCCGGGCGGCACGGCGCGCAAAGAATGGGGCGCCAGGCCCAGGCGCGCGCCTTGTGCTTGGCACAAGGGTTGGAGTTTGTGCAGCAAAGCCAGCATGTTGTCGGTCGAGCGGATGAAGCGCCGCTGGCCCTCGCTGGGCGGGGCAGCGCCAAAGCCACTGGTTTGGTACAGCACGGGCAACAAGGTCAGGCCCATGCCTGCGCGGGCAGCGGCTCGCAAAAGGCACATCGACAAGGCGGCGTCGTCGGCATAGGGGCGGCCGTTGTGGTCGTGGTGCAGGTAATGGAATTCGCACACGCTGGTGTAACCGGCCTCCAGCATCTCCACATACAAGCCGGTGGCGATGGCTTCGAGTTGTTCGGGCGTGATGGCGGCGGCAAAGCGGTACATCAGGCTGCGCCAGCTCCAGAAACTGTCTTGCGCAGCACCCCGGTATTCGGTCAGGCCACCCATGGCCCGTTGAAACGCGTGCGAATGCAGGTTGGGCATGCCGGGCAACAAGGGGCCTGCGGCTTGCAGGGTGCCTGCTGGACAGGTGGCATCGGTCTTCACCTCGGTCAACACGCCTTGCGCGTTCCACGACAGCCCCACATCACGCGCCCAACCCGTGGGCAACAAAGCGTGCGTGGCAAACAGGCTGCGCTCGTTCATGCCGCGCTCGTTCATGCCGTGCTCCGCTGCAAGCCCATGCCGTCAACCGCCAAACGGCCTTGGCGCACCACGCTGCAGGCCGGGCGCTGGCCCAGCCAATAGGCGAGTTCGGCCACATCGCCCACCGGCCAGAGCACGAAATTGGCGGGGCAAGCGACAGCAATGCTGCCGTGTGTGGCCTGCAGGCCCAGTGCCTGGGCCGCATGGCGCGTCACGCCGGCCAGTGCCTCGGGCACGGTCAGTCGAAACAGCGTGCAGGCCATGTTCATCATCAGCACCAGGCTGAGCACGGGGGAGGTGCCGGGGTTGTGGTCGGTGGACACGGCCATGGGCACGCCCGCAGCGCGCAAGGCGGCAATGGGCGGCAGGTGGGTGTCGCGCAGGGTGTAGTAAGCGCCGGGCAGCAGCACCGCCACGGTGCCCGCCTGCCGCATGGCGGCAATGCCCTCGGCGCTCAGGTGTTCGATGTGGTCGCACGACAGCGCACCAAAACGCGCCGCCAGCGCCGAGCCGCCCATGTCCGACAGCTGCTCGGCATGCAGCTTGACCGGCAGGCCCAGCGCTTGCGCGGCCTTGAACACCTGCTCGGTTTGGGCCAGCGTGAAGCCTATGGTTTCGCAAAACACATCGACCGCGTCCACCAAGCCTTGGTCGGCCAAGGCAGGCAGCATCTCTAAACACACCAAGCGGATGTAGTCCTCGCTGCGCCCCGCGTATTCGGGCGGCAAGGCGTGTGCGCCCAAAAACGTGGTGCAAACGGTGACGCCAAACGCTTGCCCCAAACGCCTGGCCACGCGCAGTTGCTTGCGCTCGTGTTCCAGGCTCAGGCCATAGCCCGACTTGATCTCGATGGCACAAACACCCTCGGCCAACAAGGCCTGCAAACGCGGCACAGCCGCGTCAAACAAAGCGTCTTCACTCAAAGCGCGTGTGGCCTGCACGGTGGACACAATGCCGCCCCCGGCACGCGCCACCTCTTCGTAGCTGGCCCCCGCCAGGCGCATGGCGAATTCGTTGGCGCGTTGACCGCCGTACACCAGGTGCGTGTGGCAGTCGACCAGGCCTGGCGTGACGCAAGCGCCGTGGCCCTCGTGTGTGGGCAGTTGCCGGTAAGCGGCTGGCACATTGGCCTGGGCACCCACCCAAGCGATGGCTCCACGCTCGACCACGATGGCCGCATCAGCCACGCCCGGAGCGCCAGCCCCCAAGGCCTCGGGCGCCAAGTGCAGGTGGTGCCAAAGGCCGTCGGCGCTCGGCCATGTGGGGGCAGTGATGGAAGTGGTCATGGTCTTTGCAGGTCCAGCGTCAAGGTGTGATGTTCAAGGCTAAAAGGGCCGCATCAGGGCTTTGCGGGCTCAGTCGCCAAGGCGTGTCCGCCTCCGACCACCACAAGCCTTGCTGCGGCAAAAGCGTGTGAGTGCTGGGGCCTTCCGCGCGCCAGCTGCCTTGCACCGCCATCAACAAGCCCTGCGCAGAGGCAGGCCACTCGCAGGCGCTGCGCAAGACCTGCAGCGATGCGCTGCACACAGCGCGCCGGGTCATGAGGTTGAAGTCGTGACAGTCGCCCGCCAACAAACGGGCGTGGATGGCCGCTTCGCCCGCAAACGCGAAGGGCGAAAGCGGTGTGTCCAAGCGGTGGTTCACCAGCCCGTCATCGCCCAGCAAGTGGACACCGCCGCCACTGAGCAGGGTGATGACGCGGTCCATGCCAGGGAAAGCGGAAAACGGCCCGTCACCCGCAATGTGCGCAATGCTCACACGCCAATCAAAATCGCCCATGCCTGCGCCGGGCGGCATGCAGACGATCTCGCGCGTCACACCGCCGCCGTTTTTCCAGGGCATGGCGGGCACATCCTGAACATCGAATCGGTGCAGTGTCATGGGCTTGGATCCAGCAGCAGGCGCAACAGGCGCCCACGGGGTTTATTTGATCATGGGCAACTTCAGACCCTGCTTTTTGGCGGTGGCCACCGCCAGCTCGTAACCGGCATCGGCGTGGCGCATCACGCCCGAGCCGCTGTCGTTGACCAGCACGCGGGCCAGGCGCTCGGCCGCCGCGTCGGTGCCGTCGGCCACGATGACCATGCCCGAGTGCTGCGAATAGCCCATGCCCACGCCGCCGCCGTGGTGCAAGCTGACCCAGCTGGCACCGCCTGCGGTGTTGAGCAAGGCGTTCAGCAGCGGCCAGTCGCTCACCGCGTCGGTGCCGTCTTTCATGGCCTCGGTTTCGCGGTTGGGGCTGGCCACCGAGCCGGTGTCCAGGTGGTCACGCCCGATCACAATCGGCGCTTTCAGCTCGCCCGTGCGCACCATCTCGTTAAAAGCCAGGCCCGCCACATGCCGCTCGCCCAGACCCAGCCAGCAAATGCGCGCAGGCAGGCCTTGAAAGCGGATGCGCTCGCGCGCCATGTCCAGCCAGCGGTGGGTGTGCGTGTTGGTGGGAAACAGCTCCTTGATCTTGGCGTCGGTTTTGTAGATGTCTTCGGGGTCGCCCGACAAGGCCACCCAGCGGAACGGGCCCTTGCCTTCGCAGAACATGGGGCGGATGTAGGCGGGCACAAAACCGGGGAAATCAAAGGCGTTTTTCACGCCGTGGTCCAAGGCCACCTGGCGGATGTTGTTGCCGTAATCCACCGTGGGGATGCCCATGGCCTGAAAGTCCAGCATGGCTTGCACCTGGGTGGCGCAGCCTTGTGAGGCATCGGCCGTCAAGCGGGCATGTTGTGCAGGGTCGTGCTGAGCGGCTTTCCACTGCGCCACGGTCCAGCCGGGGGGCAAATAGCCGTTGATCAAATCGTGCGCCGAGGTTTGGTCGGTCACCAGATCAGGGCGCATGCCGCCCGCCTGGGCGCGGCGCACCAACTCGGGCAAGACCTCAGCGGCGTTGCCCAGCAAGGCAATCGAGACCGCTTCTTTGGCGGCGGTGTGCTGCGCGATCAAGGTCAGGGCCTCGTCCAGGTCTTTGGCCTGTTTGTCCACATAGCGGGTGCGCAGGCGAAAGTCGATGCTGCTTTGTTGGCATTCAATGTTCAGCGAGCATGCACCGGCCAGCGTGGCGGCTAAAGGCTGCGCACCGCCCATGCCGCCCAGCCCGGCCGTCAAAATCCAGCGGCCTGTCCAGTTGTTGTGGTAGTGCTGACGCCCTGCTTCCACAAAGGTCTCGAAGGTGCCTTGCACGATGCCTTGGGTGCCGATGTAAATCCACGAGCCTGCGGTCATTTGCCCGTACATGAACAAGCCCTTGCGGTCGAGTTCGTTGAAGTGCTCCCAGTTGGCCCACTTGGGCACCAGGTTGGAGTTGGCGATCAGCACACGCGGCGCGTTGGCGTG
>CANHKH010000258.1 GCA_947460165.1 Comamonadaceae bacterium | reverse complement strand
CTGGCTAGGCGCGAGTGCCCCCCGGACTGCCTGTCCGGGGGGTGCGAGCAACAACGCCAGAGGCCTGAAGCGGCAGACCTGCGGCCGTGCAGCGCTTCACCCGTGAGGTGAAGACCGTCGTGTGCGCAAGTGTTTGATTCATCAAGTGTTTGAAGCGGAAGCAAGCGACCAACTGCCGGGTTTAGGCTGAGTAAGCGGCCGTAGAACCTGGCCCGATCTGCAGGGCCAGGGTTCAACAAGCCAGAGTTCGCCGTTCAGCGAAATGGCGCTGCAAGAGCTCGGCCAGCTGTTCGGGCTGGCTCAGGTGAATGCCGCTCCAGCCCAGGGCTTGGGCCGCCGCCACATTGACAAGCATGTCATCGATGAACAGACTTTGTTCAGGCGCCAAGCCGTGTCTGTCGGCCAGCAGGCGGTAGATGGCTGCATCGGGCTTGCCCAATTTCACGTCGCCTGAAAACACACCACCATCAAACAACTCCAAGAAAGCATGGCGGCGCTCCAGCGTGCGCGCAAAGGGCTGGGGCATGTTGGACAGAAAGTAAAGCTTCACATCGCCATGCAGCGCACGCCTGCGGGCCAAAGACGCCAGCACCACCACGTTGGCGCTGATGGGCTGCAGCTGCTCACCGATGGGCGCCAGCAGCTCGTGCACCGCATGGGGTGCCAGGCTCAGGCGAGCGGCGGTGGATTCGACCACCTGAGCCAGCGGCAGCAGGCCGCGGTCAAAGTCTTGCCAGTCGGCATGGTGAAAAATAGCTTGGGCCAGGGCCTGTGCTTGCACTTGCGTGGCCGCCAAAGCTGGAAAGTGGCAGGCCACGCGCTCGACCGGGCGCCATTCAAACAGCACGGCGCCAAAGTCAAAGACCACATTCATGCGCGCAAGGCCTGCACCAGGGCGGCGGTGGAGGCGTCCAGGCCCGCCAGGTCGCCGCTGGCCAGGCGCGGCTCAATGTCGCGGGCCAGCACCTTGCCCAACTCCACGCCCCACTGGTCAAAGCTGTTGATGCCCCAGACCGAGCCGCTCACAAACACGCGGTGCTCTTGCAAGGCAATGAGCGCGCCCAGGCTGGCCGGATCGAGCTTGTCCAGCAGCAAAAAGCTGCTGGGTCGGTTGCCGGGAAAGTGCCTGTGCCCGCCCGCATCGCTGCGGCCCAGCATCAAGGCCTGGGCCTGCGCCAGCGCATTGGCCAGCAGCTGCGAGTGGTGACCTGCCAAGCCATGGGCGGCCTGCCTGACCGCCACAAACTCGACCGGCACGATTTCACTGCCCTGGTGCAGCAGTTGAAAGAAGGCGTGCTGACCGAGCGTGCCGGGCTCGCCCCAGACCAGGGGCGCGGTTTCAAAGGGCAGGGCCTGGCCTGCGCGGTCCACACGCTTGCCATTGCTTTCCATTTCCAGCTGTTGCAAGTAGGCAGGCCAGCGGCCTAAAAAGCTGTGGTAGGGCGCCACGTTGCGGCTGGAAAAGCCGTGGAAATTGCGGTACCACACGTCGAGCAGGCCCAAGCGCAGCGGCAGGTTGTTCGCGGGCGGCTGACTCAAAAAGTGCTGGTCCATGGCGTGCGCGCCGGCCAGGAACTGGCGAAAGTGCTCAGCGCCTATGGAGATGGCCAGCGGCAAGCCAATGGCCGACATCACTGAATAACGCCCGCCCACCCAGTCCCAAAAGCCAAAGGTGGTGCGTATGCCGAACTCGGCTGCAGCCTGCACGTTGGTGGTGAGCGCGGCAAAGCGCTGGGGCAGCAAGGCCTTAGCGCCCTCGCCCAGTTGCGCCTCAAACCAGCGCCGCGCCGAACGCGCATTGGTCATGGTCTCGGCGGTGGTGAAGGTTTTGGACGCGATCAAAAACAAGGTCTTGCGCGCGTCCAGACCCTGGAGCACGGCGTCCAGCTCATGGCCATCGACGTTGGAGACAAAGACAAAACGCTTGCCCGCCACTTGATAAGCCTGCAGCGCCAGTGCGGCCATGTGCGGCCCCAGGTCGGAGCCGCCTATGCCGATGTTGACCACGGTGGTGATCTCGGGGTCGGCCCTGACCTGCTCGGCAAAGGCCAGCATCGCGTCCAGGGTGTGGTGCACCTGCTCCAGCTCTTTCTCCCAGGCTTGCCCGGCGCCGGTGCCGCGCGGTTGGCGCAGCAAAAAGTGCATGACCTGGCGCTGCTCGGTGGTGTTGATGGCCTGGCCCGCAAACATGGCGTCGCGGTGGGAAAAAACGCCGCATTGCTCGGCCAGATCGAAGAGCAAAGCCTCGGTCTGGCGCGACAGCAGATTTTTGGACAAGTCGGCCAAAAGGTGAGGCGCCCGTTGGCTGAAATGCGCCGCCCGAGCTGGGTCTTGTGCAAAGGCCTCGCGCAAGTCAAAGCCGCGGCCTTGGGCCTCAAAGTGCTGCTGCAGCGCGGTCCAGGCGGGCGTGCGGTCGCAGCGCACGCTGGCCCAGGTATCAGGGACTGCGCTCATGGCACGGCCTTCATGAGTTGCTCCAATTTAACGGCGTCCAGCGCAAAAGCGCGTATGCCCTCGGCCAGCTTCTCGGTGGCCATGGCGTCTTCATTGAGCGCGTAGCGAAAACCGGCTTCGTTGTAATGAACCGGCGGCAAGTCCAGGCTGGCCGCAGCTGCCGCGTCCAGGGCCGGGGGCAGCGGCGCCTCGGTGGCGGCCAGTTGCGCCAGCAGGTCGGGGCTGATGGTCAGCAGGTCGCAGCCGGCCAGCGCCGTGATTTGCCCCACATTGCGAAAGCTCGCGCCCATCACCTCGGTGGCGATGCCGTGTTTTTTGTAGTGGTTGAAAATTTGCCGCACCGACTGCACTCCTGGATCGTTAACCCCCGCACGCTCAGCCTCCACCCACTGGCTGCCCGCCGACTTTTTGTACCAGTCGTAAATCCGGCCCACAAAGGGCGAGATGAGCTGCACACCCGCTTGGCCACAGGCCACCGCCTGGCAAAAAGAAAACAGCAAGGTCAAGTTGGTGCGTATGCCGCGTGCCTGCAAAACCCTGGCCGCCTCAATGCCCTCCCAGGTGGCCGCTATTTTGATGAGCACGCGCTCGGGCGCCACGCCCTCGGCGCGGTAGAGCGCCATCAGGCGCTCGGCCCTGGCCACGGTGGCGGCCGTGTCAAAGCTCAGGCGGGCATCGACTTCGGTGGACACCCGGCCGGGAATGAGGGCCAAAATTTCGCAGCCAAAGCGCACCAGCAGGCGGTCCATCACCTCGTCCAAGGGCGCACTGCGGTGCGCCTGCACCACTTGGGTGAGCAAAGGCTGGTAGTCGGGCTTTTGCACAGCCTTGAGGATGAGCGAGGGGTTGGTGGTCGCATCCTGGGGCCTGAACTGGCTCAGTTGCTTGAAGTCGCCAGTGTCGGCCACCACCGTGGTGAATTGCTTGAGGGCGTCGAGTTGATTCATGCAGCCATTATCTGACTGGCACGGGTATGCTCAGCAGCTCATCGTGGGTCTGGCCTGTGCCTAGAGGTCTGCCCGCCCTGCCTTTGCAGCCGCCATACAGAACTTTTTGCCTGATCAGCCATGCTAGACCGCATCAAAGCCTGCCTTCCCTCCCTGGCCCCTGCAGAGCAGCGCGTGGGCAAGCTGGTTCTCAGCGATGCCCGCAGCTTTGCGCAAATGCCCATCAGCGAGTTGGCCGACCTGGCCCATGTGAGCAAGCCCACCGTGGTGCGCTTTTGCCGCAGCATGGGCTACAACGGTTTGTCGGACTTCAAGCTCAAGCTGGCCGGCAGCGTGAGCGAGGGGGTGCCCTTTATCCACCGCAGCGTGGACACCGACGACAAGGTGGGCGATGTGGTGGTCAAGGTGATTGACAACACGGTCTCGGCCTTTCTCAAGTACCGCAACGACGCCAGCGTGTTTGCCGTGGGCCGGGCCGTGGAGGCGCTGCTCAAGGCCTGCCAAGAAGGCAAGCGCATTGAGTTCATTGGGGTGGGCAACAGCGGCATCGTGGCGCAAGATGCGCAGCACAAATTCTTCAGGCTGGGGGTGAACACCATCTCCTACAGCGACGGCCACATGCAGGTGATGAGCGCCTCGCTGCTGCGCGCAGGTGATTGTTTGGTGGTGATCTCCAACTCTGGCCGCACCCGCGATTTGATGGACGCCACCGACATTGCGCGCAAAAACGGCGCCACGGTGCTGGTCATCACGGCCAGCGGCTCGCCGCTGGCCTCGGCGGGCGACATTCACCTGGCGGCCGACCACCCTGAGGGCTATGACCGCTACAGCCCCATGGTCTCGCGCCTGCTTCACCTGATGATTATTGACATTTTGGCCACCACCGTGGCCTTGCGCCTGAACGCTGAGCTGCTCCAGCCCATGCTGCAAGACATGAAAAACAAGCTGCGCAGCAAACGCTACGCTTGATCAAGGCCTGGGTTTGAACACCACAGGCCCGTACCAGGCCTTGACCTCGCTGGCAGTGTTGTCGGTGTCCGTCATCAGGGCCACTGCTTTGAGTGCCCCGGGGGCGGCACCGAACACGCGTTCATAGTCGGCGCGAATGTCGCGCTCATAGTCTTGCCAACGGTTGACGCCGTCGGCGCCCGACTGGATCACCAGTTTGCGAATGCGGTCTGTGCGCCTGTTGTTCACCACCGTGCCCACAGGCAGCTGGTTGGACCACACGTACATGAGGGTGGCGTAAGGCATTTCTTCGCCGGTGAGCACGCGGGCCAATTCAGAGAGCATGGCGTCTTTGGCTGAAAAAAGACTGCGGTCGCCGTCAAACACCAAGACCAGCCGAACGGGCGAGTCTTCCTTGGCCGCTTGCTGCAGGTCGGCATCGGCAATCAAGCCCGCGACCTTCCAGGAAAATTGAATTTGCCCCAAAGAGAGCGCAGGCAGGCTCTGCGCCTGGCGCATGGCGCTGATCCCAGCCTGCGAGGACACCGCCATGGCCGGACGGCCCTGGCGCCACACGTACTGGTAATGGTTGCGGCGCTTGCCCGGAAAGAGCTGGTGCTGCCAAGGTGCAGCTTGTGCGGTGGGCGAGGACGTTGGGCTGGCTGCCCCCGCTTGCGCCCACTGCTGGGCCACGGGGGAAGTGTCTGCCGATGGAAGATGTGCGCAACCGGTCAAAAACAGGACCAGTGCCGAGAGCAAGACCGGAAAATTCACCAATTTACACAAAGCTGTGGGCGCCATGGGCCGGAAGTCTGACACAGCTCAGCCATTTTGGGCTGCCCATAAACCCTCAAGCCTTCATGGGCCTCATGGCAAGGGCGCTGGGCGGATGCTCAGGCGCCAAACAAATCCGACGCGCCCTCGCTCCGGTTAGCGGGCGCGGCCAGCCCCAAATGCCGGTAGGCCGCCAAGGTGGCGATGCGCCCGCGCGGGGTGCGCTGCAAATAGCCCTGCTGAATGAGGTAGGGCTCGATCACGTCT
>CANHKH010000257.1 GCA_947460165.1 Comamonadaceae bacterium | reverse complement strand
GCCACCAATTCGGCCGTGGTGTTGGCCGGCACCTGGCTGCTGGTCACCAGCAAATGCGGGGAGTAAGCCACCATGCCCACGGGCGCAAAGTCGGTCAGCACATTGAAGTTGAGTTTGTAAAGCGCAGGGGCAATCACCAGGTTGCCCACGTCCATCAACACCAGGGTGTAGCCGTCGGGCGCCGACTTGGCCACGGACTCGGCGCCCAAGTTGCCACTCAAGCCCGGCTTGTTCTCCACCACCACGGGCTGGCCCCAAGCCTCGGTCATCTTCTGGCCAATCAGGCGGGCCAACACGTCGGAGGTCCCGCCCGCAGGAAAGGGCACCACGATTTTGATGGGCTTGCTGGGATAGGCCGGTTGGGCCTGCAGGGCGGTGCACATCAAGGCCGTCATCAACAAGGCAGTGCGGCGGGCGATCAAAGAGGGCATGGGGAACTCCAGGGGTGGGGACAAAGGACATGTGACTGCGGCGGGCGGGATGGGCATCATGGCCCCGCCAAAATAGGTAAACCTTGCACGGCTGAAAAGTCCCGGTCGTGCGTGACCAAAGCGGCCGCCCCCATGTCCAGCGCCGAGGCCAGTTGAATGGCGTCAGGCAGTTTCAGGCGGTACTGAGCGCGCAGCTGGGCCGCCAGGCTGGCCACTTGGGCATTCAGGGCTAGCACGCGGTACTGATTCAGTGCCTTTTCATAGCGCTTGGCCAGCGCCGTTTGCCCGGCTTTGAAGGGGCCGGTCAACACCTCAGCCAAGGTCACGGTGGTCAGGGCAAGCTGAAGGTGGCCTTGCTCAGCGCCCTCAAAAAGACCGGCAAAACGCGGCGCAAATTCGGGATGATCTTCAAGAATGTAAATCCAAGGCGCGGTGTCCACCAACACGGTGCAACCCTGAGGCAAGCCGCCCCACACAGAAGCGGCTGGCTTGGGTGTGCGCAAGGCCACCGTTCAAGCCCACTCTTGACGCAACTCGTCAACCGCCTGGCCTGCGCCCTGGGGCCACAACCCACGCCCCGTGCCGCGCAGCGACAACAGGCCAGCTGCCCGAATTTTTTGCGATTGCTGGGCCTGCCATTGCCCCATGGGAACGACTGCCGCCACAGCTTTGCCATGGCGAGTAATCACGCTGCTGTATCCCGCCACGGCCTCAGCTGCAATGTGAGGCAGGCGCGCTCGCGCTTGCTCTAGCCCGTACTCGGTGATGGGGGTTGACATGGTGAGCTCCAAATGGATTATGTACAGACTGTACGACTCTTGCAGCCTGTTCGTCAACTTGAGTTGCAATGCGATGTCAAGGCCATGGGCTGGACTGTGGGCTCCAACTCGCGCAAGCCGCAAGGGCGTCCATCAGGGCCAGCCACATCCCTCGAATCAACCATCTCTTGATCAAGGCCTCGAATCAATGTGCGACTTTAATCGTACATTTTTTAAAGACCCACCCCAGACTGGGCTTCCAATCTCCGCCCTCTCACGCCAGCCTGCCCACCCGCCCAGCCGCCTCAAGCACATGCCGCTGCAAGGCCGCCACGCAAGCCGCAAAGCGCGGGCTCAGGCCAGGCTCTCGCGCCAGCTTGTGCACGTACAGCTCGGCCCAAGGCAGGGCTTGGTGCCACAGGGCTGCGGGCACGGCGGCGTCCAGTCTGGCTGCGGGCAACTCATTGGGCAGCCCGCCGCCGCTGCGGGGTGCAAAGGCCATGGGTGTCACGTCGTAGGCCGGGGCCAAGGCGCAAGGCTGACCTGGCTCGGTGATGAAGGACAGGTTGCCGTTGTGCATGTCGGTGTTGCCGATCAAGGTGCCAAACGCCCACAGCAGCTGCGCGCCCTGGACTGCCTCGGCTTCAAGGTGGCGCTCTTGCAGCAAGCGCAGGGCCAGCCGGGGCCAGTTGTTCTCCCCGGGGCCGGCGCCCACGAATTGCGCGTCCAGCGCAGCCAAAGAAATCAATCCCCGCCGTCCCAAAGCGCCCACACGGTCAAAACGAAGCACCTCTAAAAAACGCTGGCCACCCGCGTCCACCACCTGCGTGCGCGATGCGGGCAGGCCTGCATGGTTCAGGGTCTGCAAAGCCAGGTGCTCGGCCAGAAGAAGGTCGCGCCAGCGCTCGCTCACGGGGCTGTCCTCAGGCTCACTGAATTTCACCAACACATGGCAGGGCACTTGGTCCACCAGGCTCCAGGCCATGAACTTGGGCTGCTCACCGGCCGCCGACGAGCCGGGCAACTCTCCCCGGGAGGCCTCTTGCGACAGGCGCACATAAGCGGCGGCCTTGTCGGCCTTCCCCAGCGCAGGCGTGACGGTCTGGGCCAAAAAACGCTCACGCGCCCAGTCACCCAAGAGCACATCGCCCACCATGTCATGCCCATGCGCCAGCATGGCGCGCAAGGCATGGGCATCTGTCCATTCGCTCAAGCCTGGTGGCAGCCCCAGGCTGGCACCGTGTCGCAAGGCAAAAGCTCGGCCCAAGTAGCCCTGCGGCCGCATGTCAAACAACCACCAAGGCAGCCCATCGGTGTGCGAACTGGCCCCTCCAAGGGCATGCATCACAAAGCCCTCAGGCCGCACGGGCACCAAGCGGCCTAAGTGCTCCACCTTGGCCTGTGCGTTCACGCGGTACACCGGCATGTCGGGCAAGCCCCGCAAAGCGTCGCGCAGCGCATAGCGGGCAGACCTGGCCGCACCCAGGCGAATCACCTCGCTGCCAAGCTCGGCCAGCAGCCGCGACACCGTGGGCTGGCTCACACCCAAACTGTCGGCCAATTCGCGCGCAGTGCGCAGGCCTTGGGCGAGGCTGCGGCGCAGGTATTGGAGGTGGTCATTCTTGGGCATTGAATAATTATATGAATTAATTAGTGAATAGATAATTCAGACCTGATTGTGGTTTTTGTGCGGGTGAGTCGGCCCAGAGAACGAACGCCACATGCGCGCAGCCGTGCTCAATCACATCCAGCCTGCATGGCCCCCCACCAAACTCCATGTCCGAAAACGGCCAGCCACCGCGCCGCGCGCCGCCTAACATCTGACACATGTCCGTCTCCCCCCCGCCCCCTGCAAGCGCCACAGGCCTGAGCCACGAGCATGCCTACCTGGCTTGGCGCACGCACGATGCGCGCTTTGACGGCAAGCTGTTTGCGGGGGTCACCAGCACCGGCATTTACTGCCGGCCGGTGTGCCGGGTGAGGCTGCCCAAGCAGGCCAACTGCCGCTTTTATGCCAACGCGGCAGCGGCTGAGCAAGCGGGCTTCAGGCCGTGCTTGCGCTGCCGCCCTGAGCTGGCGCCGGGCTGGTCGCTGAGTGACAGCTCGGGCTCGCTGGCCCACGCCGGGGCAGACTGGATCGCGCGGCAAATGGCCAAAGGCGAGTCCACCGCCCTGCCCGGCTTGGCCGCGCACCTGGGCGTGAGTGAGCGCCATGTGCGCCGAATTTTTGGCCAGGTGCATGGCGTCAGCCCCTTGGCCTGGGCCAGCACCCAACGCCTGCTGTGGGCCAAGCGGCTGCTCACCGACACCGATTTAAGCCTCACCGCCGTGGCGCAAGCCAGCGGCTTTGGCAGTGTGCGGCGCTTCAATGCCGCGCTGGCCCAGCATTACCAGCTGACCCCCAGCGCCATTCGCAAGCGCCTGCCTGCCCCGGCCGCCGCCGAGCAGCTGGGCCTGCGCCTGCCCTGGCGTGCGCCCTATGACGCTGGCGCCATGCAGGCGTTTTTGACCGCCCGCCCCTTGCCCGGCGTGGAGGCCTGGGCCCAAGGCCGCTGGTGGCGCACGCTCAGGCTGACCATGGCCGGCCAAGTGCTCACCGGCTGGCTGGCGCTGCACCTGGACACCGACAGGGGCGAGGCACGGGTCGAGGTGGCCCCCTGCTTGGCGCCCGCCCTGGGGCAGATCGCCCTCATGCTGCGCCACCTGCTGGACCTGGACACCGACACCCAAGCCATAGACCAAGCCTTGAGCTGCGCGCCCTTGCAGCCCATGCCGGGGCTGCGCATGCCAGGCTGCGTGGACGGCTTTGAAACCACGGTGCGCATCATCTTGGGCCAGCAAATCACGGTGGCCGCCGCCTGCACGCTGACTGCCCGGCTGGTGGCGCGTTATGGGGACGCCGTTGACACGCCCTTGCCGCATTTAAATCGACTGTTCCCCAGCCCCAAGGTCTTGCTTGAGGCCAATCCCAAGGACATGGGGGCCCTGGGCATCATTCGCACGCGCACGGCGGCCATCCAAGCCGTGGCGCAGGCCGTGCTGGACGGCAGCTTGGTCTTGTCGCCCGGCCAGCCGCTCACCGCCTTGGACACGCTCAAAGCCCTGCCCGGCGTGGGCGAGTGGACAGCGCAGCTGGTGGCGCTGCGCGTGCTGGCCTGGCCCGACGCCTTTCCGGCCAGCGACGCAGGCGTGCGACTGGCCCTGGGCGGCATGAACGCAGCCCAAGCCCTGCAATGCGCCCAAGCCTGGCAACCCTGGCGCGGCTACGCCACACTGCGCCTGTGGCATGCCTTGTCCCATCCAACACAACCCAGTCCCTCATGAAACACCACAGCGCATGGATGGCTCAAAGCCAAGTCAATACTCCTTTAGGGCCCATGCTGGTGGTGGCCACCGCCAGAGGGCTCGCGGGCGCCTGGTTTGAAGGCCAAGCCCACCACCCCGGCCCGCTCGCCCTGCCGCATGACGCTGGTGCGGCCATTTTCAAAGCCACGCAAGAGGCGCTGAGCGCTTACTTTGAGGCCCCGCACCAGGCGCATTTCGAGCTGCCGCTGGACCCGCAGGGCACAGCCTTTCAGCAGGCGGTGTGGCAGCAACTGCTGCAGATCCCGATTGGGCACA
This sequence comes from Comamonadaceae bacterium, assembly GCA_947460165.1. Classification (GTDB taxonomy): domain Bacteria; phylum Pseudomonadota; class Gammaproteobacteria; order Burkholderiales; family Burkholderiaceae_C; genus Polaromonas. The sequence goes on along the minus strand of CANHKH010000257.1, from coordinate 606 downwards.
CCAGCCACTACGGCGCCTTGGCGCAGGCACTGGGCCAACCCAAAGCCGCTCGGGCGGTGGGTGCGGCCGTGGGGCGCAATCCGGTGAGCATCTTCATTCCTTGCCACCGCGTGCTGGGCCGCGATGGCAGCTTGACGGGCTACGCCGGTGGCCTGGCCAGAAAACAAGCGCTGCTCCATGCCGAGGGGGCAGGCGACGTGGCGCTTGTCCAGCCCACAGTGCAGGTCTGGGCTGGCTAAAAAATCCCCTCTTTCTCAGGCCCGCTCTTCAAGGGCAAGGCGCTTTCGTGCGAGTTCATCAATATTGACCGTTTAGTTTGCGTTTATTTGCCTTCAGTGGCCTGAGGATGACATGCCGCTGGCCGGCTCAACCCATACTCATCTCAGGGACAACAAGTGCCTTCAACCACCCCGGTTAAGCCAGCCCGCACCTCTTATTGGAAAGCCCCATGCCCACCCTTTTTCAGTCTCGCCCACCCTTTGCCCTGAACGCGCTGGTCGCCAGCGCAGCCCTGCTGGCCTTGCCAAGCGCCTGGGCGCAGCCCTTGCCCAAAGCCACGCCCGAATCGCAAGGCATGTCCACAGAGCGCCTGGCTGTGATTTCTTC